>DASYVA010000017.1 GCA_036000645.1 Candidatus Methylomirabilis sp. | reverse complement strand
GGTTCTTGATCTCGTGGGCGATCCGCCGGGCCACCTCCCGCCAGGCCATGGCCTGCTGGGCCCGGAGGAGCTGGGTAATGTCGTCGACCACCACCACCATGCCCTGATAGGTTCCGGCCTTGTCGGTCAGGCTGCGGATGTTCACCACGAGGGTGACCACCTGGCCGTTGCGGGCGAGCGTCACCTGCTCGTCCATGCTCCCCTGCCCCCCCACCGCCATCCGCTCGATGAGCTGGCGAATCGGGGCCGCCTCCGCCTCCGGGAAGCAGTCGGTGTAGGGGCGCCCCAGGGCGGCGGGGGGATCCAGACCCAGGATCCGGGCGGCGGCGGGGTTCATGGTGTTGACGGCCCCCGCCGCGTCCAGGGAGAGCACGCCGGCGGCGACGCTCTCCAGGACCCGTTCCATGTAGGCCCGCCGCTGCTCCAGCTCCACGTTGGTCCGCTGCAGGTCCAGGTTGGCATCCGTCAGCTCCGCCTTGCCCCGCAGCAGGTCCCCCGTCATCCGGTTGAAGGAGTCCACCAGGATGCCGATCTCGTCGTCCGCCTGGACCTGGACCCGGTAGGTGAGGTCCCCGGCGGCCACCGCCCTCGTCGCCTCCGCCAACTGCTGGATGGGGGCGGTGATCCCCCGGGCCATGTGCACGGCGGTCCAGATGGCCGCGAAGAGGACCAGGAGGGTCACCATCAGGAAGAGCATGATGTAGATGCCCTTGATGGGGGTCTTGAGCATCCGGAGCTGCTTGTACTCCTTGATCCCCACCGTGATGTCCGCGGCCTTGTCCGCCAGCCCGGCGGGGACATAGGCGCTGACCGCCACGGCCCCCAGGATCTGCCCGCCCGGCCCCCGGCCCACGACCGGCACGACCCCCCGGATCAGGTCCCCCGCCTCCAGCTTCTGGATGAGGGACTGGCTCTTCCCCTGCAGCGCCTCCTCCACCAGGCGCGAGGTCCCGGTGAGGCGCGCCGCGTCGGGTCCGCCCGGCTCCTCCACCCGGGCGAGCTCGCGCCCCCGCCGGTCGAAGATCTGCAGGCTGCTCAGCCGGTGCTCCACCAGCTTCTCCCGGGCCAACCGCGTGAGGTCCTCGCGGCTCTCCTCCTGCAGCAGCTCGGCCGCCACCGCCCCCTGCCCGAACTGTTGCCCGGCGTTGAGGACCCGGTCCTGGGTGATCCGGTAGTAGGTCTGGGCCACCTCCAGCGCGTTTTGCAGGGAGGTCTCCACCTGAATATTGAACCAGCTGTCCACGCTGGTCGTGATGAGGTTGCTCGCCACCAGGAAGAGGAGCAGGGCGGGCAGCAGCGCGAGCGCCAGGAAGGCGACCACCAGCTTGGTCCGGAACCGAGCGCCCAGGAGGTTGTTCCGGCGCTCCATGTAGACCTTGAAGAGGCTCCGGAAGACCAGCAGGACGAGGACCAGCAAGAGGAGCAGGTTGACGTTCACCAGGGCGAAGACGAGGATATTGGACGCGATGGGACTCTGGACGGAGAGCTGGTGGATGAACACCTGGACAGCCGTCAGAACCGTCACCGCCGCCAGGGCAGCCATGACAATCAGCCGGGTCCGCCGCCGCCGCTTCTCCTGCAGGGCTGTCTGGGGATCCATCCCGGCCCTCCTCAGCGGCTCACCCGGAACAGGGAGGACGCCGCCCAGGGGGTGTCGAAGTTAAAGAAGGAGACGAAGAAGAGCAGGTAGTTGAGGGGGAAGACCAGGCTCACCGACCGGATCTCCGCCTTCACCTGGACGTAGTAGCGCTCCTCCGGTTCCAGGAGTTTCCGGGAGGCCACCGTCACCCCGGCAAGCTCCGCCATCCACCGCTTCACCTCGCCGTAGGATTTGGTCAGCCGGGTGCTGTTGCGGCGGCCGTCCTCGCGCACAAGCTGGAACTCGTCCTTCAGAAGATCGTAGGCCACCCGCTGCCGCACCGTCAGGGCCGCCACCTCCGCGTCCGGGATGAAGGCCCGCTGCCGCATCAGGCGCAGCAGGTAGGTGAAGGTGGTCGGCACCCCGTTTACGATGCTCTCCTCGATCTCCGGGGTGAAGGCCTCCTCGAGGGTGGCGAAGACCACGAGCTGCTCCGAGGCCTGGGTGACGATGATATCCGTGATGCGGGCGCCGGCCGCCTGGGCCGACGGCCAGGGGGCGAGGAGGGAGACGAGCCAGCAGCAGAGGAGAAGTGCGGGGAGTCGGAGCCGCAACCGCCAGCGCCTCTTCCGAAGGGGGCCGCCCTGTCGCGGGCCGGGCTGCCCGGGTCCCCCCCGGCGTACCGCGCGGCGGCCCGGGGCACACCGCCGCCCTCACTATAGCCAAAGGGGCCCGGCTTGGCAAGGCGGGAGGAGGGTTACAGTGCCGCGGGCGAGAGGGGCTTGGGGGTGAGGAGGGTGGGCTCCCAGGCCGGCTCCGTGGCTCCGACTGCCATCTCCGCCGCCCGGTGCTGCCGGAGGATCTCTCGGGCCAGCTGGCTGTGCAGGGCGTGGCCGGCCCCGTGAGCCGTCACCTTGCCCTGGACCGGCCGCCCCAGAAGGTAGAGGTCCCCGATGAGGTCCAGTACCTTGTGGCGGATCATCTCATCCTCGAAGCGGAGAGCCTCGTTCAACACGCCCTCCTCGCCGATGACTACGGCGTTCTCCAGGGACCCCCCCAGGGCCAACCCCTGGCTCCAGAGGTACTGGACGTCCCGGAGGAATCCGAAGGTCCGGCAGGGCGCGAGCTCCCGAATGAAGGTCTCCCGGTTCACGGTGAGGGCAACCCGCTGGTCCGGAAACTTCGGGTGGCCGAAGGCCATGGTGTACTCCACCACCAGGCGGTCAGCCGGCTCGATGCCGATCCACCGATCCCCGGCCCGAACCGTGATGGGCCGCTGCACGCGGATCGGGGTCTTGGGGAGGAGGTAGCGGCGGATCCCGGCGGTCTTCAGGAGGGCCACGAACGGGGCGGCGCTCCCGTCCAGGATCGGGACCTCAGGACCGGTCAAGCGGACGCGGAGGTTGTCCACGCCGAGACCGGACAGGGCGGCCATCAGGTGCTCGATCGTCTTCACCTGAACGCCGTCCCGGGCGAGCGTGGTCGCGTAGTGCACGTCCGCCACGTGCTCCGGCCGAGCGGGGATGGTGGGGGCGCCCGGGAGGTCCGCCCGCTCGAAGGTAATCCCGCTGGCGGGAGGGGCCGGGAGCAGGGTGAGCTCGACGGCCTTCCCCGTGTGGAGTCCGATCCCCCCACAGCTCACGGGACGGCGGATTGTCTTCTGGTGACTCACGGGGTCCCTCACCCGAACCGGCGCGGCGCCTAGCCGCGGGTCCGGGATCGCAAGAGGCCACCGTGGGAGTTTGCAAGCCGGGGACCAATGGATCAATCTCCTTCACACTCCTTCACAATAGCCATTCAATCTATTAAAATTAACATGTTACAAAATCCACCCCCTCGGCGGAGACGCTCCCCGGAGTGGCTGATGCGCCACGACGCTGTGGCCTTCCTGCAACCCGGGAACATTCGTGTGGCCCACGAGCCACAGGATTCAGCGCGCCAGGGCCCGCCGAAGGATGCGGGCCAGGGCCGGCTCGCAGGGGAGCCCCTGGACCGGGGCCAGGTAGGCGTCGAGGATCACCTGAGAAGGGGGCTCGGCCGGAGGCGGGGGAGGGGGGGCGACGGGGAGGGCGGCAACCGGGGGAAGGGTCCCCACCCGAAAGAAGAGATCCCGAACGAGGGGCTCGCCGAGGCGTCGGTTCAGGCCCTCGATGAGGCGGGGCTTCAGCATGGTGAGCTGCTGGAGCCACACGCTGTCCGCGACCAGGACGGTCAGGCGCCCCCGGGAGATCGGGCCGGGACGCGTCCGCTCGGCCACCTCCTGCCCGACGACTTCAGGCCAGAGGCCCTCCAGGCTCGCCGCCTTGAGGGGCCGCTCGAGACCCAGCGCTCGGAGCGTCTCGGGCAGGAGGATCCGGAGCGGGGTCGGGGTCCGCAGGGGCCTCACCGCCGGCTCCCTCCCACCAGCGCGCGGTCGATGGCCAGGTTCGCCAGGCGATCCGCCTCGGCGTTGGCCTCCCGGTCCACGTGGGTAAACCGGACCTCCTCGAAGCGCGGGAGCACGCGGCGGACGGCGCGGTGGAGGGCCTGGAGTCCGGGGTGCTTGACCCGGTAGACGCCGGTCATCTGCCGGACCAGGAGCTCGGAGTCGGAGCGGACCTCCACGGTCCGATAGCCGCGGGCGGCGGCCCGGTCGAGGCCCAGCAGAAGCGCCTGGTACTCGGCCGCGTTGTTCGTCGCCCGCCCCAGGTAGCGGAGGTGCTCCTCGCGCCCCCCGTCGGCGTCCTCGAGGATGACCCCGCAGCCGGCTGGCCCGGGGTTGCCCCGCGAGGCCCCGTCGATCCGGAGGATGGCGGCCGCGGGGCGCCCCCCCATCCTAGCCTTTCCAGTAGAGGATACGCTGGCAGTTGGCGCAGGTCATGAGGGCTTCGCCCTTCCGGACCTCATTGTGCGCTTGGGGGGTGAGAGCCACGAAGCAGCCGCTGCAGGAGCCGTCCTTCACCGGAACCACCGCGAGGCCACCCCGGCTCTTCAGGAGGCGGCTGTAACTCTGGAGGAGGCCGGCCTCGATCCGGCGAGCCTGGTCGGTCCGCTGCTGCGCCAACGCCCCGATTTCCTGTTGCAGCTTGGCGAGCTCGGCCTCCTTCGCTCCCCGCAGCCGGGCGAACTCCGCCTCCCGCTCCCGGAGCTCCCCCTCCTGCGCCGCCACGGTCCGGGAGGCCTCCTCGATCTGATCAAAGAGGTGGAGGATCTCCTCCTCCAGGGCGGACCGCTTGGCCTTCAGCAGCTCGATCTCCTTCAGGACCGCGCTGTACTCCTCGTTCTTCCGGATCTCCCAGAGGCGGGCCTGCTTCTCCTTGGCCTGCTCTTCGACCTGCTTGAGCTCGCCCTCCTTCAGGCGGCGGGCCTTCTCCAGCTGGGCGTGGGTCTCCCGGGCCGCCTCGCGGGCGCCCCGGGAGGCCTGGAGCCGGGCCTCCAGGTCGCGGATGAAGGGAGGGATGGCGCGGGCGGCGACCTCCAGGCTGGCAATCCGCTGGTCCAGTTCCTGAAGGCCGATCAGCCCTTCGACTTCTGGTAAGGGCACGCTGACTCCGGTCCGTCTGGGGGCGACCGCGCCGGGCTCCGCTGCCCCGGCCCCGGAGAGGGTGGGCCCACCTGGATTCGAACCAGGGCCTGGCCGGTTATGAGCCGGTCGCTCTTCCCGCTAAGCTATGGGCCCGCGGCCCGAGAGCGGGGCTCAGGAGTCCTCGGAGGTGACATCTCCCCCTTCGACCCCCAGCCCCTCGCCGACCGCCTCCACGAACGACTTGAGCTTCTTGCTCCGGGTTGGATGGCGGAGCTTGCGGAGGGCTTTCGCCTCGATCTGCCGGATCCGCTCCCGGGTGACGTCGAAGCGCTGGCCCACCTCCTCCAGGGTGTGATCGCAGCCGTCGCCGATGCCGAACCGGAGCCGCAGGACCTTCTCTTCCCGCGGGGTCAGGCTCTTCAGGACCTCGTGGGTCTGGTTGCTCAGGTTCATCCCGATGACCGCCTCCAGGGGGGAGACCACTCCCTTGTCCTCGATGAAGTCCCCCAGGTGGGAGTCTTCCTCCTCGCCGATCGGGGTCTCCAGGGAGATGGGCTCCTGGGCGATCTTGAGGACCTTCCGCACCTTGTCCACCGGCAGGTCGATCTTCTGGGCGATCTCCTCCGGGGTGGGCTCCCGCCCCATCTCCTGGACCAGGTGCCGGGAGGCCCGGATGAGCTTATTGATGGTCTCGATCATGTGGACCGGAATCCGGATGGTCCGGGCCTGGTCCGCGATCGCCCGGGTGATGGCCTGCCGGATCCACCAGGTCGCGTAGGTGGAGAACTTGTACCCCCGCTGGTATTCGAACTTGTCCACGGCCCGCATCAGGCCGATGTTTCCCTCCTGGATCAGGTCCAGGAACTGGAGGCCCCGGTTCGTGTACTTCTTGGCGATGCTGATGACCAGGCGAAGGTTCGCCTCCACCATCTCCTTCTTCGCTTCCAGCGCCTTCGCCTCCCCGCGGCGGATCGCTTCGAGCACCTCTTTGATCTCCGCCGAAGAGGCCTCCGCCTCCTGCTCCGCCTTCTCGATCCTCTTGGCCGCGGCCTGGAACATCCGCTCGTACTCCTGGAGCCGCTCCTTCGAGAGCCGGGAGCGGCGCATCACCGAGCGGATGGCGGTGCCGTTGCGCTCCCCCGCCGCGATAAACGCCCCCACGTCGGCCTGGGAGAATTTGCCGGCGCGCTGCAGCTCCCGGATCTCCCGCTCCGCCTTTTCCACCCGCTCCAGGATGTTGCGCATCCGCGCCACGATCCGGTCGATGACCCGCTGGTTCAGGTTCAGCTTGCGCAGGAGGGCGGCCTGGGCGGCCCGGCAGGCCTGCAGCTCCACCCCCAGCTTCTCCGCCCGCTTCGTGTTCCCCCGGCTGATGGCCCGGACCTTGAGCGCCGCCAGGGCCTCCATCTTGTCGTGCTGCCGCTTCAGGCTCCGGAGGGTGGGGGACAGCTCCTTGACGATCTCCCGCTCCTTCTGCTCGGAGATCTCGTCGAACTCGTTCAGCGCGACCAGATCGGCCGCGTGGAGCTTCCCCTGGAGGAGGCGCTCCGTCAGGAAGAGGACCTCCCGGACCGCGACCCCGGACCGGCAGACCGCCTCCGTCACCTCGTGGCGCCCCTCCTCGATCCGCTTGGCGATCCGGATCTCCCCCTCCCGGGTGAGCAGGGGCGTCTTCCCCATCTCCCGGAGGTACATGCGGACCGGGTCATCGGTCCGCCCCACGGGGGCCGGGGAGAGGTCCAGCTCCGCCTCGTGGGGCGGCTCCACCACGGGCGAGGCCTCGGGGCTCGCCCGCTTCGCCTTCTCCGGGGCATCCACCACTTCGATGTCCATCTCGTCGAACAGGCTCAGGATGTTATCAATCTGCTCCGGGGACGTGACGTCCTCGGGCAAGTGCGTGTTCATCTCCTCGTACGTGAGGTAGCCCTTCTTCTTCCCGAGCGCGATCAGCGCCTTCAGTTCCTCGACGCGGCCTGCCTCCGCCATCTGCCCTGCCCCTCCTTGGTCTTGCCGATCCCGGACGCCGGTTGCCTACAATCCCCGTCGTTTGGCGGGGAGCATTTGCGCCCAAACACTAAGTATATGACACGCTGCACCCTCTAGCCAGCGCGGCGGATCCGCTCCTGGTATTCCGCCTGGAGTCGTGCCACCGCCTCCGGGTCCCCGCGCTCTTCCGCCTCGCCGATCTGGCGCTGGAGTTCCCTGAGCCCGGGGCGATCGGCCCGGAGGCGGATCCGCTTGAGACAGTCCTGGAGCATCCGCGCGGGCTCCGGGAAGGCCTCCGGGTCCGCGACCAGGAACTCCGAGGCGAGCCGCCGGACGTCCTCCCGGGGGTGGTGGGCGAGGGCCCGAGCGAGGAGCCCCTCCTCTCGCCCCTCGGGGCCCGCCAGCACCTCCAGGATGGAGCGGGTGGCCTCCCCCTGGATCCCCGGCGCCTCCTGGCGGACGCGCTCGCGCAGGACGGGAAACAGGAGGAGGAGCTGCAGGAGGAGCTTCTCCTCCGGCACCAGCGGCGGAGGCGGCGGGAGCCCCGCGCCCGGCTCCGGTCGGGGCGACCGGCTCACCGGGAGTCGCGCCAGCTCCGCCAGGACCGCTTGCTCCGGGACCCCCAGCCGCTCCGCGAGCCGCTGGATGTAGCGGGTCTTGCGGATCCCATCCGGGAGCCGAGCCAGGACCGGGAGGACCCGGTCCGCCGCCCGCACGCCCCCCTCGACCCCGCCGCGCACCGGTCCCTGTCCGAGCGCGAAGTCCACCAGATCCTGTGCGGAGGCGAGGCGGGCCCGGAAGGGCTCAGGCCCCTCCTTCCGGATGAAGCCGTCGGGGTCGGTCCCCTCGGGGAGGGGGACGACTGCCGCCCCCAGCCCCGTCTCCAGCGTGAGCTCGAGCCCGCGCCACGCCGCCTGCTGCCCGGCGCGGTCCGGATCGAAGACCAGGGTGACCTGGTCCACATACCGGCGCAGGAGCAACGCCTGCTCGCGGGTGAGGGCGGTCCCCAGGACCGCCACCGCCTCGGCAATCCCCGCCTGCTGCAGCGCGATGCAGTCGAAGTAGCCCTCCACGAGCACCGCCCTGCCCGTCTCGCGCAGCGCTCGGGCCGCCACGGGGAGCCCGAAGAGCTGGTGTCCCTTCCGGTAGATCGCCGTCTCGGGGGAGTTCATGTACTTGGGTTCCTGGGCCCCGAGAGCCCTCCCCCCGAACCCCAGGATCTTGCCCGCCGGGTCCTGGATCGGGATCATCAGGCGATCCCGGAACCGGTCGTACTGTCCCTTCCCGGCGGGCCGCGGGATGACCAGGCCACCCCCCTCCATGAGCCGGGGCGGAAAGCCGCGCTGGGTGAGGAAGCGGACCAGGCCCTCCCAGGCGTCCGGCGCGTAGCCCAGCTGGAAGCGCTCGATCGTCTCGGGGAGGATCCCCCGCCCCGCCAACGCCGCCTGCGCCGCCTCGCCTTCCTTCGCCTGCAGGCTCTGCCGAAAGTACTCGCAGGCGGCCCGCTGGACCTCGTAGAGGCGCAGGCGGCCGTCCTCCTGCTCCCGCCCCCCCCCTCCGCGCCGGCGCGGGAGCGGGACCCCGGCCCGCTGCGCCAAAAACTCGATGGCCTCAGGGAACGAGAAGCCCTCCCGCCGCATCAGGAAGCGGGCCGCATCCCCCCCCTCCCCGCACCCGAAGCAGTGGAAGATCTGCCGGTCGGGGTTGACCATGAAGGAGGGGGTCTTCTCGCTGTGAAAGGGACAGAGGGCCTTGAAGGAGCGCCCGGCCCGGGTGAGGGGGAGGTAGCCGCCGATGAGCTCCACGATGTCGGTGCTGCTCAGGACGGTGGCCACCAGCTCGCTCGGGATCAGGCCGGTCATGCTCCTCCCCTGCCGCCGCGCCGGGGGACCCCTCAGCGCCGCGTGAGCTCCACCACCGTGGCGCCGCTCCCCCCCTCGCTGGCCTCAGCCAGGGAGAACCGCTCCACCAGCGGGTGGGCGCGCAGCAACTCGGTGATCGCCCGCCGGAGCGCCCCCGTCCCCTTCCCGTGCACGATCCGGACCCGGGGGGCCCCGGCCAGGAACGCGTCGTCCAGGTACTTCTCGGTCCGGCTGACCGCTTCCTCCACCCGCGCCCCGAGCAGGTTCAGCTCCAGCGGGAGCTCTTCCACGGCCGGTGCCGTCGCGGCGACGGCGGCGGGCTCCTCGGCGGGCCCCGCCGGGTGGACCTCCGCGGCCGGGACCCGGACCTTTCCGAGCGGGAGCTGGACCGCCACTGTGCCGTCGGCGGCCACCTCCTCCAGGACCGTCCCCCGCTGCCGGTATGCGGGGAGGCGGACCGCCTGGCCCGGCCGCAGGTCCGGCAACGGCACAGGCCCCGGAGGCGGCCCGACCGTTTCTCCCACCCGCCGCCCCAGATCCGCCAGGTCCCGCTGGAAGGCCCGGATCGCCTCTCGATCGGCGCCGGCGGCCCGGAGGCGCGCCACCAGCTGCTCCGCCTCCCGGCGCGCGGCAAGGACCGCGGCTTCGGCGTCCGCTCGCGCCTGGCGCCGGAGCGCCGCCGCTTCGCGCTGCAGCTCGGCCCAGAGGCTCTGATAGCGCTCCCGGGCCTCCGCCGCCTCCGCCAGCAGGCCCTCGGCCTCGCGGCGGGCCGCCTCCGCCGCCTGCCGGTCCGAGGCCAGGGCGGTGACCAGGTCGCCCGCGCGGAGCATCGCCGGCCCCAGAAGTTCCCGCGCCCGGGCCACGATGGGGGCGGGGACGCCCAGCCGAGAGGCGATCTCCAGGGCGAACGAGTGCCCCGGCACGCCGAGGCTCAGCCGGTACCGGGGCCGGAGGGTCTCCAGGTCGAACTCGACGCTGGCGTTCTCCATCCCCGGTGTCCGGGCGGCGTGGACCTTCACCGCCTCGAGGTGCGTCGTGGCCACCACGGCCGGCCCCTCCTGCAGGAGGGCCTCGAGGACGGCCACCGCAAGGGCCGCCCCCTCCGCCGGGTCGGTCCCGGCCCCCAGCTCGTCCAGGAGGACGAGGGAACGAGCCGTGACCGCGGCCAGGATGCGACCGATCTGGCCGATGTGGGAGGAGAACGTGCTGAGGTTCTGAGCGATGCTCTGCTCGTCGCCGATGTCGGCGAAGAGGGCATCGAAGATCGGGACGGCCGAGTCGGGCGAGGCCGGGACGTGGAGGCCGGCAAGGGCCATCAGGCTCAGCAGGCCGGCCGTCTTCAGGGCCACGGTCTTGCCACCGGTGTTGGGCCCGGTGATGACCAGGACGCGGAAGCGGCCCCCCACCTCCAGATCGATCGGGACGACCTGGGCTTCGGAGCGATCGGCCTGCTCCAGGAGCAGGGGGTGCCTGGCGTGCCGCAGGATCAGGCGCCCGTCGGCGGCCAGGGCCGGGCGGGCCGCGCCCCAGCGGTCGGCCAGCCGCGCCTTGGCCAGGAGGAGGTCCAGGGCGGCCAGGGCCTGCACCGTCGCCTCGACGGCCTCCGCCTGGGCGGCCACGAGCCCGGTGAGCCGGGTCAGGACCCGCCGGACCTCCCGCTCCTCGGCCTGCCGGAGGAGGCGGAGGCGGTTGTTCTGCTCCACCACCCCCTCCGGTTCCACGAAGAGCGTCTGCCCGCTGGCCGACTGGTCCTGGACGACCCCCCGGATCCGGCCGCGCCCCTCCCGGGTCACCGGGATCACATAGCGGTCGTTGCGAAGGGTCACGAAGGGCTCGGCTACGGCCCCCTGGCCCGCGGCCGCCTGCAGGAGGGCGTGCAGCGTGGCCAGGATCGCCTCCCGCTGGGCCGCCACCTGCTTGCGGAGCCGCCGGAGCTCGGCGCTGGCCTCGTCGGCGACCGATCCGTCCGGGGCCAGGCACCGCCGGAGCTCCGCCAGGACTTCGGCCGGCGGGGTGAGCCGTGCGGCGGCAGCCTTCAGGCGCGGCCACGGCCCCTGCAGGGCGGCGCCGGCAGCCCGGAGGCGGCGAGCCGCCTCGAGGGTGGAGGCGATCTCCCCCAGCGTGACCGGGTCCAGGCACGACCCCGCCACGCGCGCCGCCGCGACGGCTTCCCGGATGTCGTGGACCCCGTCCATCGGGAGGCGGGTGGCGTGGAGTGCTTCGCGGGCCTCCGTGACGGCGTCGAGCGCCTCCGCGATGGCTGTCGGATCGCTGCCGGGGGTGAGGGTCTCCGCCGCCTCCCGGCCCAGGGAGGTCGCCGCCTCCCGCGCGAGGCAGGCCAGGGCCGCCGGAAACTCCAGTACCTTCAGGGCGTGCGCATCCATGGAGGGACTCGGAGGACGGGCGGCCTCACGCGGGCCGAACCCGGGGAACCGGGGACCGGCGAGGGGCCTCGGCCGGCGTGGACTGCAGGATCTCGCGTGCGGCCCACTCCACCGCCAAGGCCTTTCCGCGCTCCAGGAGCCCCGCCGGGATGAGGGGGCGGGCCACCTGGTAGAGTATGCGGGAGGCGGGGGCGAGAAGGCGCGGCAGGGCTCCCTCCTCCGCGGGCTGGCGGAGGAGCCGCGGTACCGCGTCGTGGAGGAGGAGGGCGGCCGCCAGGCTCAGCAGGAGGGCGCCCTTGAGCAGGCCGGCCAGGGCCCCCCCGGCCCGGTCGGTCCGCGTCCTCCGCCACTCCTTCAGGCGGGCGCGGGCGAGCCGCTCGGCGCCGTCGGTGCACAGGAGCCCCAGCAGGAAGAGGCCGGCGCCGGCCAGGACCAGACTGACGAGCCCCGGCACGCCCAGCGCCGCCAGGGCGGCTGAGGTCCGGCCCGCCCCCGCGAGGGCGACGGCCGTCGAGGCCAGGAGGCCAAAAAACGCAAGGGACTCCAGCAGGAGTCCCCTGCACAAGCCGCGCACGGCAAACCCGGCCAGGACCGCGCCGAAGAGCCAGTCGATCCCGCCCATAGCCCTCCGTCAGGTCTTGCCGAGCGCCTCCCGGACCAGCTCGCTCACCAGCTTGCCGTCAGCCCGCCCGGCCAACTCGGGCATCAGGCGGCTCATCACCTTCCCCATGTCCCGGGGGGAAGTGGCGCCGGTCTCGCGGATCGCCTCGGCCACGGCCGCCCGGAGCTCCTCGGGCGCCAGCGCCCGGGGGAGGTAGGCCTCCAGCACGGCCAGCTCCGCGGTTTCCTTCTCCACCAGATCCTGCCGCCCGCCGGCCCGGAACTGCTCGATGGAGTCCCGGCGCTGCTTGCAGGCGCTAGCGATGACCTGGAGGACCTCCGGGTCCGGGAGCGGGGCCCGGCGATCGCCGCGCCGGTCCTCCGCCACCTCCTTGGTCTTGACGGCAGTCAGGAGCATCCGGATGGCCGACGCCCGGATCTTCTCTCCCGCCTTCAGGGCTTCCTTCAGGTCAGCGTCGAGACGGGCGCGGAGCCCCATCAAGGCCCCTGCATCAGCCGCATCTTCTTCAGCATCTTCTTGCGGGCCGCGAGCGCCTTCTTCTTGCGGCGGACGCTGGGCTTCTCGTAGTGCTCGCGCTTGCGGAGCTCGGAGAGGACTCCCGCCTTTTCGACCTGCTTCTTGAACCGGCGGAGGGCAGTCTCGAAGCTCTCGTCCTCCTTTACCACGACACTGGTCAAGCGACCCACCCCCCTCTCGCTGGGTTTGCGTCAGCATACAAAGACGCAAAACCCTTTGTGTCCCAGGGCCGATGCCCGCGGATCCAAAGGGTTTCGCGATCAGTCCACCAGGAAGATCGATCACCGTAAATATAGGCGGGCGGCCGCCCTCTTGTCAACCGGAATCTCGGACGCCTAGCCGGGCGGCCACCCCATCGGCCGGCCCGCCAGCAGGTGCAGGTGGAGGTGGAAGATGAGCTGCCCCCCATCCCGGTTGGTGTTCAGAACCAGCCGGAACCCGCTCTCCGCCACCCCCCGCTCCCGCGCGATCCGATTGGCCGCCAGGATGAGCCGCCCGATGAGGGGGGCCGAGGCCTCCGTCAGGTCCAGCGCGTGGGCCAGGTGCTGCTTGGGCACCAGCAGGACGTGCACGGGGGCCTGGGGACTGATGTCCTCGAAGGCGTAGAGGTCCCCGTCCTCGTAGACCGCCTTGCTGGGGACCTCCTTCGCCGCGATCCTGCAGAAGAGGCACTCCGGCACCAGCCTCACCCCCCTTCCGGCGGCCCATACTCCGGCTTCCGCTTCCCCTCACGTCGCGCCAGCTCCCCTGCCACTTCCTCCAGGGTGAGGCCGCACTCCGCCAGGAGGACCAGCGTGTGGAACCAGAGGTCCGCCACCTCGTAGCGGATGGCCTCCCGCTCCCCCCCCTGGGCGGCCAGGAGGAGCTCGGTCGTCTCCTCGCCGATCTTCTTGAGGATCCGCTCCCGGCCGGCGGCGAACAGGTCCCCCACATAGGAGCCGGGGGGGGCCGCGGCCTTCCGCCCCCGCACGGTCGCGAAGACCCGCTGCAGCACGGCCGGCAGCCCCCCGTAGACCACAGCGGGGTCGAAGCGCAGCTCCCCCTCCTCGGTCCTGAGGCCATCCGGCTTAAGCCGCGTGAAGAAGCAGGAGCGGTTCCCGGTGTGACAGGCCGCCACCACCTGCTCCACCCGGAGGAGGAGGGCGTCGGCGTCGCAGTCGAGGTGGACGCTCCGGACCCGCTGGATGTGCCCCGAGGTCTCCCCCTTCTGCCAGATGCGCCGGCGCGAGCGGCTGTAGAAGTGGGTCAGGCCGCTCCGCAGCGTCTTCTCCAGGGCCTCCCGGTTCATGTAGGCCACCATGAGGACGTCCCCGTTGGCGTCATCCTGTATGACGGCGGGGATCAGGCCCTGGGCATCGAAGGTCAGCGTGGCCAGCAGCTCGTCCATCCCTTCCCCGTCTTCAGGGGCGTACGGGGACGCCCCGCTCCCTCAGGTACGCCTTCGCCTGCGGGATGCTCAGCTCGCCGAAGTGGAAGATCGAGGCGGCCAGCGCCGCATCCGCCCCTCCCGCCGTCAGGGCCGCATACAGGTGCTCCGGCTTCCCGGCGCCGCCGGAGGCAATGACCGGGACCGGCACGGCAGCCGCCACCGCGGCGGTCAGGGCCAGGTCGTAGCCGTCCTTCGTCCCGTCCCGGTCCATGCTGGTCAGGAGGATTTCCCCGGCCCCGAGCGCTGCTCCTCGCCGCGCCCACTCGACGGCCTCGCGACCCGTGGGCGTGCGCCCCCCGTGGACGAACACCTCCCAGCCCCCGCCCGGGCGCGCCCGGGCGTCGATGGCCAGCACGATGCACTGGCTCCCGAACCGCCCGGCCGCCTCCCGGATCAGGTCCGGGTCCTGCACGGCCGCCGTGTTCATCGAGACCTTGTCGGCGCCGGCGAGGAGCAGCGTCCGGATGTCCTCGAGGGAGGTGATGCCGCCCCCCACCGTGAGGGGCGTGAAGGCCTGCTCGGCCGTCCGCCGGACCACCTCCAGGAGGATCTTGCGCCGCTCGTGCGAGGCGGTGATGTCCAGGAAGACCAGCTCATCGGCGCCGGCGGCGTCGTAGGCCGCCGCCGCCTGCGCGGGATCGCCGGCGTCCCGGAGATCCACGAACCGCACCCCCTTGACCACCCGCCCGTCCTTGACATCCAGGCACGGGATGATTCGCTTGGCCACCACCTCAGGGCCCACCCCGGAACCGGCGGATGGCCGCGGCCAGGTCGACCGTCCCCTCGTAGAGCGCCCGCCCGAGGATCGCCCCGGTCACCCCGCGGGGCGCCAGATTCGCCACCGCCTCGAGGTGATCCATCGTTCCGATCCCTCCCGAGGCGAGGATCGGGACGCCGGCGGCCGCCGCGACCCGCGCGAGCTCGGTCAGGTTCGGCCCGCGGAGCATCCCATCGGCCGCGATGTCCGTGTGAATGAGGCCGGCCGCGCCGAGGGCGACCGCCTCCCCGGCCACCTCCGCGGCGTCCCGGCCCGTGTCGGCCTGCCACCCCCGCACCGCCACTCGCCCCCCCCGGGCGTCAATCCCCACGAGGATCCGCGCCGGAAACCGCGCGGCCGCCTCCCGGACCAGGGCCGGCTCCTCGATCGCCGCGGTCCCCAGGATGACCCAGTTCGCCCCGGCCGTGAGGACCCCCTCGATGTCGACGAGCCGGCGGAGGCCCCCCCCCACTTGCAGGGCGAGCCCGCTCGCGGCCGCGATCCGAGCGATGACGGGGCGATTGCCGCTCCCGGTCCCGAGCGCCCCATCCAGGTCCACCACGTGCAGGCGGGACGCTCCGGCCGCGGCGAAGGCCGATGCCACGGCGGGCGGATCGTCGCTGTACGCCTTCTCCCGGGTCGGGTCTCCCTGCAGGAGCCGGACGCAGCGCCCGCCCCGGAGGTCGATCGCCGGGATGATCAGCATCGCGCGGCGAGGTCCCCGAAGTTCCGCAGGAGGGTGAGCCCCAGCCCCTGGCTCTTCTCCGGGTGGAACTGGGTGGCCATCAGGTTCTCCCGCCGGATGACCGCCGTGAAGGGGATCCCGTGGGTGGCCGTGGCGGCCACGACCTCCGCCTCCGCCGGCGCCACGTAGTAGGAGTGCACGAAGTAGAAGTGGCTCCCGTCCGGGATGCCGCGCAAGAGCGGCACCTCCCTCCGGATCTGGATCGGGACCCAGCCGATGAGGGGGACCTTCAGGGGAGCGGGGATCTCCCCGCCGCCCGCGGGCCGCTGCGCGGGGAACCGGACCACCTTCCCCGGAAGAAGGTTCAGGCCGGGGTGCCGCCCGAACTCCTCGCTCTCCGAGAAGAGAAAGTGCAGGCCCAGGCAGATGCCCAGGACCGGCTTGCCCCCCTCGATCTCCCGGAGGAGGGGCTCGATGAAGCCGGCCCGCGTGAGCTTGGCGATCCCGTCGGCGAAAGCCCCGACGCCAGGGAGGACGATCCCCCGCGCCTCCCGGAGCAGCCGGGGATCCTCCACCACCTTCGCCTCGTGGCCCACCCGCTCCAGAGCCTTCTGGACGCTCCGGAGGTTGGCGATCCCCGAGTCAATGATGGCGATCATGGGTCAGAGGCTCCCCTTGGTGGAGGGGACATCCGGAACCCGGGGATCCCGCGCCGTCGCCTCTCCCAACGCCCGCGCGGCGGCCTTGAAGACCGCCTCGGCCATGTGGTGCGTGTTCTCCCCGTAGGAGACCCCGATGTGCACGTTCGCCTTCATGGCCGTCGCCAGCGCGCGGAAGAACTCCTTCAGAAGCTGGGCGTCGAACTCCCCGACTTTCCCCGTGAGCTGGTCAGCCCGGTAGACCAGGTAGGGCCGGCCGCTCAGATCCACGGCGACCCACCCGAGCGCATCGTCCATGGGCACCGTGGCGCACCCGAAGCGCCGGATCCCCACCTTCTCCCCGAGCGCCTGCGTGAAGGCCTCCCCCAGGGCGAGCCCGACGTCTTCCATGGTGTGGTGCGCGTCCACCTCCAGGTCCCCCTTCGCCCGGATGGTGAGGTCGAAGAGGCCGTGGCGCGCCAGTTGGGCCAGCATGTGGTTGAAGAAGGGCAGGCCCGTCTCCACCTGGGAGCGGCCCTGGCCATCCACCACGAGCTCCACCCGGACGTCGGTCTCGCTCGTCTTCCGGTGCACTAGCCCCCGCCGCACCATCCGCCCCTCCTGGTGTCAGGCCGCCCAATTGCCCGGACGATTGCTCCCGAGCCGCGGGTGGCGCCGGGCGCTGCCCCCGAGCGGCCGGGCGGAGTGGGACCCCCTCCGCCTCCTTTCGCAATGCACCGCATTGCGGAAGGGGCGGAGCGGGTGACGACGCCCGGACGCGCAGGGGGCCGCCCGGCGACAGGACCCGCGGCAGAACGGGGCGGCAGGGTCGAGCCGGATAACCTGGAGCGCCACTAGGCCAGCACCTCCCGGAGGGCCCGCACGACGACGTCGTTCTCCTCCGGCGTCCCGACCGTGATCCGCAGGCAGTCCCGCAGGTACCGCACGTCGGCAAAGTCCCGCACCAGGATCCCCCGGTCGAGGAGCCTCCGGAATACCTCCCGCGCGGGCCGGGCCGTCCGGACCAGGAGGAAGTTCGCCTCCGAGGGGAAGACGGTGAGGCCGGGCAGGGCCCGCAGGGCCCCGGCGAGCCGCTCCCGTTCTGCCACGATCTCCCGCACCTGCTGCCGGAGGAGGTCCCGGTGCTTCAGGACCACGGTCGCCGCCGCCTGGGAGAGCGCATTGAGATTATACGGGAGGCGCACCTTCTCCAGCTCGGCCAGGACGGCCTCGTGGCCGACCAGGTACCCCACCCGCAGGCCGGCCAGCCCGACCTTGGAGAGGGTCCGGAGGATGAGGAGGTGCGGATGGGCGGGGAGGTCCGGCAGGAAGGTCTTCCCCGAGAAGTCCACGTAGGCCTCGTCCAGGACGACCAGCCCCGCGGCCGCGGTGAGCACCGCCCGGATCGCGTCGGCGTCGTAGCAGTTGCCGGTGGGGGTGTTCGGGTAGGCGATGAAGGTGGCGGCCGGCTGGGCCTCCTGGAGCCTCCGGAGAAAGAGGGCGGGCTCCAGGACAAACCCTTCGGCCAGCGGCACCTCCACGAACCGCAGGCCCAGGGCCTGCGCCGTCAGGCCGTACATGGAGAAGGTGGGAGCCGGGGCCAGCACCGCAGCCCCCGGCCGGGCCACCGCCATCAGGATCATCTGGATGAGCTCGTCGGAGCCGTTCCCCAGGAGAATCTGCTCCGGCGGGACCCCCGCGACCCCGGCGAGCTGGCGCTTGAGCGCCCGCGCCGCCGGGTCCGGATAGCGGTTCGCCGGGACGCGGCCGAGCGCTTCCTGGACCGCCGCCTGGACCGGCCCCGGGAGGGGATAGGGGTTCTCGTTGGCGTCGAGCTTCACCCGGTGCGGGCGGTCCTCCACCTGGTAGGCCGTCAGGCGGGCCACCTCGGGCCGGATGATCTCCTGGAGTGGACGCATGCTCATGCCTGAAGCCGGACCCGCACCGCCTCGCCGTGCCCCTGGAGCCCCTCCAGGGCGGCCAGGGCCATGGCCGGCCGCCCGAGGCGCCGGAGCCCCGCTGCCGTCACGGCAATGACGCTGCTCCGCTTCTGAAAGTCCTCCACGGACAGGGGCGAGGCGAACCGGGCGCGCCCCCCCGTGGGCAGGACGTGGCTCGGGCCCGCCACGTAGTCCCCGAGCGTCTCCGGAGCGTAGTGCCCCAGGAAGATGGCCCCGGCGTTCCGGACGGCCTCCAGGCGCGTCCAGGGTTCCGCCACGCACAGCTCCAGGTGCTCCGGAGCGAGAGCGTTGGCCACCTCGAGGGCCTGGGCCAGATCGGCCGTCACGCAGAGGGCACCCCACCGCTTCAGCGAGGCCGCGGCCACGGCCCGGCGGGGGAGCGACCCGAGCCGGGCCGCCAGGGCCCCTGCCACCGCCTCCGCGAGCGGGCGGCTCGGCGTGAGGAGCAGGGCCGAGGCGCTCTCGTCGTGCTCCGCCTGGGACAGGAGGTCCGCCGCCACGTAGGCCGGCCTTGCCGTCCCGTCCGCCACCACCACGATCTCCGTCGGGCCGGCCACCATGTCGATCCCGACCTCGCCGGCCACGAGCGCCTTGGCGGCGGCGACGTAGATGTTCCCGGGCCCGACGATCTTCTCCACCTTCGGGACCGAGGCGGTCCCGTAGGCCAGGGCTGCGATCGCCTGCGCCCCGCCGACCTTGTAGACCTCGGTTACGCCCGCCAGCGCCGCGGCCAACAGGACGGCCGGGGGAACCCTCCCGTCCGGGCCGACGGGGGTCGCCATGGCCACCCGGGTGACCCCCGCCACGGCGGCCGGGATGGCCATCATGAGGACCGAGGACGGGTAGGCCGCCTTTCCCCCGGGGACGTAGAGGCCGACGGAGCCGATCGGCCGGGTGAGGACCCCGACGGTGCAGCCCGGCTCGCGGAAGAACCAGGACGCCCGGAGGCCCCGCCGGTGGAAGGCCTCGATCCGCCGCGCGGCGAACCGCAGGGCGGCCGCCGCCGCCCGGGGCACGGCCCGGCGCGCGGCGGCAAACTCCCGCGGCGTCACCCGGACCGTCGCCGCCGTGAGGCGCGCCCTATCCAGCCGGCGGGCGTAGGCGAGGAGGGCCCGGTCCCCCTCCTCCCGCACGGCCCGCAGGATCGGCCGGACGGCGCGCTCGGCGGCCGCCGTGCTCTGCATCCGCCGCC
This sequence comes from Candidatus Methylomirabilis sp., assembly GCA_036000645.1. Classification (NCBI taxonomy): domain Bacteria; phylum Methylomirabilota (SeqCode); class Methylomirabilia (SeqCode); order Methylomirabilales (SeqCode); family Methylomirabilaceae (SeqCode); genus Methylomirabilis (SeqCode); species Methylomirabilis sp. (SeqCode). The sequence goes on along the minus strand of DASYVA010000017.1, from coordinate 17,235 downwards.
GCTGCCACTCGCGCAGGAAGCCCGCCGCCTCCCGCCGGGTCAGGTCCAGGAGGCGGACCGGGGACGGGGCGGGCCGCGCTCCCCTCACCGTCCCCCCTGCTCGACCTGCCCGCGCAGGAGCCCGATCAGCGCGCGAATCCGCTGGTACCGGGTCTTGAGGGCCGCCCGGTTCACGACGAGGCGGGCGGAGGACTCGGCGATCTGCTCCACCTCCACCAGGCCGTTCTCGCGGAGCGTCTGGCCGCTCGCCACCAGGTCCACGATCCGCTCCGCCAGGCCCACCAGGGGGGCCAGCTCGATGGAGCCGTAGAGTTTAATGATCTGCACCTGGATCCCGCGCTGGCTAAAGTGCCGCTCGGTGACGTTCGGGTACTTCGTGGCGACGCGCAGGGAGGACCACGCCTCCGGCCGCCCGTCCCCCTGCAGATCCGCCGGCTGGGCCACGACCAGGCGACAGGCGCCGAAGCGCAGATCCAGCGGCTCGTATAGGTCCCGGCCGTGCTCCAGAAGCTGGTCCTTCCCCACCACCCCGGCGTCGGCCGCCCCATGCTCCACATAGGTGGGGACATCGGCGTCCCGCAGGGCCAGGAAGCGGTACTGGCCGCTCGAGTCTTCCACGATGAGGCGCCGGGAGTCCCGGAAGGGATCGAGCCCCTTCACCCCGATTGCCTCGAAGAGCGCCACGGCCTCGGCGAACAGCCGGCCCTTGGGGAGGGCGATCGCGATGGGCTGCTCCATCTACTGGCGCTCCAAGGAATCCGACCCGGTCCTGACAGACCGCCCTGCCGCGGGTCCTGTCGCCGGGCGGCCCCCTGCGCGTCCGGGCTCCGTCACCCGCTCAGCCCCTCCCGCAATGCCGCGCATTGCAGGAGGAGGCTGAGGGGGTCCCACTCCGCCCGGCCGCTCGGGGGCAGCGCCCGTCGCCACCCGCGGCTCCGCTGGAATGGAAGGCGTAATTCGCTGGCCCTGCACTAGGCGCGCCCCCGCCGGACGTCGGCGCCGAGGGTGGAGAGCTTCTGCTCGATCGCCTCGTAGCCGCGGTCCAGGTGGTAGATGCGGTGGACGACCGTGGTCCCCTCCGCCACCAGCCCGGCGAGCACGAGCGAGGCGCTCGCCCGCAAGTCCGTGGCCATCACCGGCGCCCCCCGGAGCCGGGGCACGCCCTGGACGACGGCGGCCCGCCCCGCGATCTTCACGTCCGCCCCCATGCGGAGGAGCTCGTTCACGTGCATGAAGCGGTTCTCGAAGACCGTCTCGGTGATGACCGAACGGCCCTCGGCCACGCTCATCAGGGCCATGAGCTGGGCCTGCATGTCGGTGGCGAACCCGGGGTAGGGAGCCGTCTGGACATTCACCGCGGCCGGCCGGCCCCCCATCTGCACCCGGAGCCGCCCGGGTCCCGGCGTGCACTGCGCCCCCGCCTCCCGCAGCCTCCCGAGCACGGCCTCCATGTGCTCCGGCGCGCAATCGGTGAGGGTCACGTCGCCCCGGGTGATCGCCGCGGCCACGGCAAAGGTCCCGGCCTCGATCCGGTCCGCGATGATCCGGTGGCTGGCCGCCCCCAGGGCTTGGACCCCCTCCACCGTGATCGTGTCGGTCCCGGCTCCCCGGATGCGCGCCCCCATGGCGGTAAGCAGGGCAGCCAGGTCCTGGACCTCCGGCTCGCAGGCCGCATTCTCCAGGACCGTGGTCCCCTCCGCGAGGGTCGCGGCCATCAGGAGGTTCTCGGTCCCGGTGACCGTCTTCACGTCAAAGACGATCCGGGTCCCCCGGAGGCGGCGGGCCTTCGCCTCGACATACCCTTCGCTCAGGTCGATCTCCGCCCCCATCTGCTGGAGCCCGGCGAGGTGGAGGTTGATGGGGCGGGGGCCGATCGCGCACCCCCCGGGCAGCGAGACCCGGGCCCGCCCGAACCGGGCGACGAGGGGGCCCAGGACGAGGACGGAGGCGCGCATCGTGCGGACGAGGTCGTAGGGGGCCTCGAAGCTCCTCACGGCCCGCCCCGAGACCGCGAGGCCTCCCGCCCCGTCCTCCTCCACCGCGACCCCCATGTGGCGGAGGAGCCGGCAGATGGTCTCGATGTCCTTGAGCCGGGGGACGTTGGCCAGGCGGAGGTCCCCCTCCGCCAGGAGGCCGGCGGTGATGCAGGGGAGCGCGGCGTTCTTGGCTCCGCTTACCCGGACGCTCCCCTGCAGGGGGACGCCACCGCGGATGAGGAGCTGGTCCATGGGGCCTCCAGAGGGGGCGTGCTTACCCGGCCGCCTCGCGGCGCCGGGCGAGACAGACCCGGTCCCGGTGGGCCAGATCCCGCACGACCGGATGGACGGCGAGGTCCGGCACGGATGCCAGGAGGCTCCGGACCGCGTCCCCCTGGCCCGCCCCCACCTCCACGGCCAACCAGCCGCCGGGGCGAAGGAGCCGGGGCGCATGCACCGCCAGCTCCCGGTGGAACGTGAGCCCATCGGGACCGCCATCCAGGGCGAGGGGGGGCTCGAAGCGGGATACTTCCGGGTCCAGCGTCGCGAGGTCGGCGGTGGGGACGTAGGGCGGGTTCGCGACCAGGACGTCGAGGGCGCCGGCCAACTGCGCGGCAAAGAGGGGGGCGGTCCAGTCCCCTTGCAGGAAGGTCACGCGCCGACCGACGCGGAAGCGGCGGGCGTTCTCCGCCGCGACCGCAAGCGCCTCCGCGCTGACGTCCACGGCGAAGAGGCGCGCCTCCTGGAGCTCGGTTGCCAGCGCGATGGCGATGGCCCCGCATCCCGTCCCGAGGTCGGCCACGGTGAGGGAATCGCCGCGGCGGTCCGCCAGGCGGCCCAGGACCGCCTCGACCAGCGTCTCGGTCTCGGGGCGGGGGATGAGGACGGCAGGGGTCACCCTGAGCGGCAGGGACCAGAACTCCCGGACTCCGGTCAGGTACGCGACCGGCTCCCGGGCGGCGCGCCGCTCGAGGAGAGCGGCGAAGCGCGAGACCGCCGGGGCCGGCACCTCCCCACGCCACCCGTAGAGGGCGGCGCGGTCGCAGCCGAGGGCGGCGGTGAGCAGGCACTCGGCGTCCAGGCGGGGCGTCTGCACCGCACAGGGCCGGAGCCGTTCGGCCGCTTCCCGGAGGAGGCTGGGCACGTTGCGGACCACTCCCCTGCCGCCTCCCTGCTCGCCGCCGCGCTCGCCTGGCATTTAGGAAACCGCCTTCAGCCGCTCGGCCTGGAAGTGGGACGCCAGGGCCTCGATGAGAGGCTCGATCTCCCCATCCAGGATGGCCGGGAGGCTGTGCAGGGTCAACCCGATCCGATGGTCCGTGATCCGGTTCTGGGGGAAGTTGTAGGTCCGGATCTTCTCCGCCCGCTCCCCGGTCCCCACCTGCGTGCCGCGATCCTGGTCGATCCTGGCCCGCTGCTCCGCCTGCGCCTGCTCCAGGAGGCGGGCCCGGAGAACCTTCAGGGCCTTGGCCTTGTTCTTGTGCTGCGACTTCTCGTCCTGGCACGTGACGACCAGACCCGTCGGAAGGTGGGTGACGCGGACGGCCGAGTCGGTGGTGTTGACGCTCTGCCCGCCCGGCCCCGTGGACCGGTACACGTCGATCCGGAGATCCTTCGGGTCGATCTGGACCTCCACCTCCTCCGCCTCCGGCAGGACCGCCACGGTCACGGTGGAGGTGTGGATCCGCCCCGCCGCCTCGGTCTCCGGCACCCGCTGGACCCGGTGCACGCCCCCCTCGAACTTCAGGCGGCTGTAGGCCCCCTTCCCCTCGATCCCCAGGATCACTTCCCGGAACCCGCCGGTCCCGGTCTCGTGGGAGGAGAGCACCTCCACCTTCCACCGGTGGCGCTCCGCATAGCGGACGTACATGCGGCAGAGATCGGCGGCGAAGAGGGACGCCTCCTCCCCCCCGGCCCCGGCCCGGATCTCCAGGATGGTGTTCCTCTCGTCGTTGGGATCCTTCGGGAGGAGCAGGCGCTGCAGCTCCTCCTCCAGTACCGCCGCCCGCTGCTCCAGCTCCTGCAGCTCCCCCTCGGCCAGCGCCCGCATCTCCGGGTCGATCGTCTCCTTCAGGATCCCCCGGGCGTCGGCCGCCTCCCGCATGAGCTTCCGGTACGCGCGGTACCGGTCCACCAGGGGCCTGAGGTCCGCGTGCGCCTTGGCCACCTTCTGGTAGGCGGACGGGTCCTGCAGCGCCGCCGTCTCCCCCAGCCGGGCCGTGAGGGCCTCGTAGCGGGCTTCGATCTCCTCGAGCTTGGCCAGCCACCTGGTCATGGGACACCCTCCGGAGGCCGGGGCGCGGGCCCCCCGGGGGTCACTCCGCCGCGGGAGCCGCCTTCTTCCCCCGGTACTTCCGCTGGAACCGCTCCACCCGGCCCTCGGTGTCGATCAGCTTCTGCCTCCCGGTGAAGAAGGGGTGGCACTTGGAGCAGATGTCCACCCGGATCTGGGGCACCGTGGAGCGGCTGTGAAACACCTCCCCGCAGGCACAGACGATGGTGCAGGGGCCGTACTGGGGGTGGATCTCCGCCTTCATCGCTCGCTCCTTTCCGGGGCCGGGACGCGCCCCGGCCGTCGCAAATGCCTAGTATAGGGAAGCCTCCGGACCCCCACAACAAAAAAGGCAGCCGCGGGTGGGCTGCCCTGCGCGTCCAGCAGGATGCGCGTCAGGCGTTCATGGCGTGCAGGAAGTCCAGGTTGGTCTTCGCCTCCCGGAGCTTCTCCAGCAACAGCTCCATCGCCTCGACCACCCCCATGGTGGAGAGGACCTTCCGCAGGACCCACATCCGGTTCAACTCCTCCTGGGTCAGCAGGAGTTCCTCTTTCCGGGTGCCGGACCGGAAGATGTCGATGGCCGGGAAGACCCGCTTGTCCACCAGACGCCGGTCCAGGTGGAGCTCCATGTTTCCCGTCCCCTTGAACTCCTCGAAGATGACGTCGTCCATCCGGCTGCCGGTGTCGATGAGGGCGGTGGCCATGATGGTGAGGGACCCCCCCTCCTCGATATTCCGCGCGGCGCCGAAGAAGCGCTTCGGCCGCTGGAGCGCGTTGCTGTCCACGCCGCCCGACAGGACCTTCCCCGAGGGGGGGACGATGGTGTTGTAGGCCCGGGCCAGGCGGGTGATGGAGTCGAGGAGGATGACCACGTCCCGCTTGTGCTCGACGAGGCGCTTCGCCTTCTCCAGCACCATCTCCGCCACCTGGACGTGGCGCGTCGCCGGCTCGTCGAAGGTGGAGGAGACCACCTCCCCCTTGACGGTCCGCTGCATCTCCGTGACCTCCTCGGGCCGCTCGTCGATGAGCAGAACAATCAGAATGCACTCCGGATGGTTCTTGGTGATGGAGCCGGCGATCTTCTGGAGGAGGATGGTCTTCCCGGTCCGGGGTTGCGCCACGATGAGCCCCCGCTGCCCCTTCCCGAGGGGAGTGACCAGGTCCATCACCCGCATGTTGATCTCCTCGGGCGTGGTTTCCAGCTTGAAGCGCTGGTTGGGGAAGAGCGGGGTCAGGTTGTCGAAGAGGATCTTCTCCTTGATCAACTCCGGGCTCTCGAAGTTGACCGCCTCGACCTTCAGGAGGGCGAAGTAGCGCTCCCCCTCCTTCGGCGGGCGGACCTGCCCGGAGACCGTGTCGCCCGTCCGGAGGTCGAACCGCCGGATCTGGGAGGGGGAGACGTAGATATCATCCGGGCCGGGGAGGTAGTTGTAGTCGGGGGACCGGAGGAAGCCGAAGCCGTCCGGGAGGATCTCCAGGACCCCCTCGGCGAAGATGAGGCCGTTCTTCTCGGTCTGGGCCTCCAGGATCTTGAAGATCAGCTCCTGCTTCCGGAGGCCGCTGGCCCCGATCACCCCGAACTGGCGCGCGAGGGCGTTGAGCTCCGAGATGGTCTTGTCCTTCAGGTCGGCGATGTTCATCAGGTCAGGGCGCGGGGCGTCGGGGCGCGGGGCCTCGGGGCGCGGGGCGTCCTTGACGGCTTCTTCACGATCTGGGGTCATGCGCGGGTGTCCTCTGTGCTGGGGGGCCCCATCCGGGTCGGGGTGCGCCCGCGTGTCCCGGCGCCACAACCGGCAGCCGGGGCGGGGCAGGGGTACGGGTCAAACTCTATGGGGAGGGAGCCGCCGTCCACAGCTCGCGGTTGCGGGGTTGCTCGGCATCGCACGCGTTTCAGGCTAGGCCACCACCAGGGCTTGTAGTTCGACCGTCGTGGCAGAACTCGCAGGGGATACTGGGATGGTGTCCTTCCGGAATGCCCGCGGAGGTGACAGGCTTGGGCGGATCAACTCCGGTCGCAGTATAGGAAGCCCCACCCAGCATGTCAAGGGGTTTTTTGCCCCGCCGTGGCCTCCCGGAGGAGCACCTCGGCCAGTTCCGCCACCCGGCCAGCCAGCCTCGCCAGGTCGCCGTCGTTCACGAGGACATGGTCCGCCTGGCCGGCCTTGACCGCCGAGGGGAGCTGGGCCCGGAGCCGCCGCCTGGCCTCCTCCTCGCTGAGCCCCACCTTCGCCCGGAGGCGAGCCACTTGTTCCTCCTCGGGGGCCGTGACCACCACCAGCCGGTCCACGATCCCGCGCCGTCCCCCCTCCACGAGGAGGGCCGCCTCGAGGACGCAGAGGCGGGTCCGCCCCTCCCGCCGGAGCGCGTCCACGCGGCGTCTGATCTCGGCCACGAGCGCCGGGTGGACGATGGCCTCGAGGGTGCGACGGGCCTCCGGATCGGCGAAGATGCGGGCGGCGAGCTTCTGGCGGTCCAGCGTCCCGTCGGGAGCGAGGATCTCCGGGCCGAAGGCGTCCAGGATGGCGCGGTGGACCTCGGTTCCGGGAGCGTGCAATTCGCGGACCAGCGCGTCCGCATCCAGGATCGTCGCCCCCCGCTCCGCGAGCATCCGGGCGACGGTGCTCTTCCCGCTGGCAATGCCCCCGGTGAGGCCCACCACCAGCATGCCTCAGACCTCCTCCTCGCCCTCATCTCCCCTCTCCTCCGGTCCCCTCTCCTCCGGCGCCACCGGCCCGCCCCCCTCGAGGAACGGGAGAAACTTCGCGTGCAGCTCCTCCAGCTTCCCGATGTAGTACTCCACGTTCTCGTCCGGGTGGGCGGGATCCCACTCCGCTGCCAGCTTCCCGTGCTCGTGCACCTTCACCTTCCGGCCACGCCCGGTCACGTAATACGAGATCTGATCCCCCGGCTGGTAGGGGCGATCGGCCTTGAGGGCCAGCTCGTAGGCGGCAGCCGGGTTGCGCTTCTTCTGGCGGACCTTCTCCCGGTAGCTCTCCAGGGACTCCTGCAAGGTCTCGGTCTTCATGAACATCTCGACGTCGAACTCGTGGTTGCGGAAGGCGGCGCGGTAGCGCTCCAGGAGGGCGGGGACCTGCTCCCGCTCCCCCCGCAGGGCCAGCCGGAACATCTCCTCCATCCACCGCCGCTGGAATAATTCGAGACCCCGGGAGCGGAGGCCGGAGCCCCGGATGATGAGGCGCCCCGCCTCGTCCAGGAGGGCGTAGTTCTTCATCTTGTAGGAAAACATGGCCGGGTAGCGGCCGTCGAACTCCAGGGTGATCCCCGCGGGGAGGGTCCGCGTGAGCTCCTCCACCAGCGCCGCCTCCGCGTCGGCCCCCTGGACGGTGGGAGGAGGCATGAAGTAGAGGCCGTCCGTGTCCACCTCGATCACCTGGCAGCCCCGCTCCTCGAGCCACGCGACGACGTGTCGGATCAGCTCCCGCCCCGCCGCCGCCACGCGCCGGGCCTGCTCGAAGTCGTTGAAGTGGGCCATCGAGAAACCGAGGTAGCCGTAGAAGGAATTGATCAACACCTTGAAGGTGGCCTGGAGGGCCTCGGTCCCCTGCCGCTCCCGCTCCGTGGGCGCGGCCCGGGCTGCCGCCTTCGCCTGGAGGCGGAAGGCTCGCAGATCCTTCAGGAGGGCGGGGAAGACCCCCAGCGTGTCGCTCCGGGGGAAGAGGCCGTCCTTCAGCATCAGGGACGGGTAGAGGGAGGCCACGTCGCAGTGCAGGACCGAGCGCGCCACCCCCACGTACTTGACGGCCGTGTACCCCCCCGCGAAGGGCTCCGCGGGGCCGGGGAGCGGGATGGCCCGGCGCTGCCGCAGGTACTCCCGGATCAGGAGTGCGTCGATCTTGGTGGCCGTCCCCCGCAGGATGACGTTCTGATAACTGAAGGGGAAGATCTGGGCCTGGACGAAGTAGGACCGGCTCAGCAGCGCGGCGAGCCCGGCCGTCTCCCGGACATCGTCCAGGGCGTACCGGCAGAGCGTCTCCGGCTCGTGGTCAAAGTACCAGGAGGCCCGGTGGGCCGGGATGGTGACCCGGTCGGGCGCGGTCAGGCCGAAGTGCCGCGCCACCTCCTTCAGCCCGTACCCCTCCAGCTCCCGCGCCGCCACGTCGTAGAAGTTGGCCAGCATCCAGGTGTCCACGATGTGCCGGCCGAAGACCTCGTACTTGGTATAGGTGATGGTCCGCTCCGCCACCTGCAGCCGGGACGGGTGCCCGGCGAGCGCGCTCCCGTCCCGCCCCCACCGGAGCGGCAGGCGGTGGCGCTTCGCGCGGGCCTCCAGGTAGGGGAGGTCGAAGCGGAACAGGTTGTGCCCCTCGAGGATATCCGGATCGCGCGCCTGGATCTCCCGGGTGACCTCTTGGAGCATGGTCGGCTCGTCCAGGTCCCGACCCGACAGGACGCGCTCCCAGCCGGTGCTGTCCCTGAGCGCGATGACGGTGATCCGGTCCGTCTCCCGCTCGGCGTTGGGGAAGTCGAACCCGGGCGCGCAGTAGGTCTCGATGTCGAGCTGCAGCCGGGTGAGGTCCTCGAACGCCAAGCGGAGGAAGTGGGTCTGCCCCGAGAGGAGCAGGTACTGGTGGACGGGATCGTTGAACACGCGGTAGGGGGCGTCGGGGGCGGCGGGCGTCTTCCCCGAGAGCTTCTGCACGTGGGCCCGGAGCTTCTGCAGGTCCCCCCACCCGGGGACGCGGGCCAGGTAACGGAGGGGAGCCTCCCCCGTCAGGGCCTCCACCTCCACGCCGCCGCCGTAGCCCTTGAGCAGGTCGGTGCTCCCGAGGAGGAGGAACGGCCGAAGCGGGACGCGGCGGCTGACGAGGCGCCCCCCTTCCCGGGCATAGCAGCAGATCTCCGCCTCCCCGCTCCGCTCGAAGGCCACCAGGTGCGGGGAGGCGTCGTGGCCGAAGAGGAGGGCGTTCTCGTAGAGGTTGAGGGTCCCGAGCCTCACGGCGCCGCCCCGGCCGGCAGGCCCGGGAGCTCGCCCTGGGAGATGGCGTCGAGCAGGCGGGTGAACCCCAGGGCCCGGAACAGCTCGCCCAGGGCCGGCAGGTCGGGCGGCAGGCGGCGGAAGGCCTCGGGGTGGAACGGGACCGGCAGGTCCGTCCGGATCGTGGCGAGGGCCCGGCTCAGGCGGGCCTGCTCGGCGTGGGCCGCCAGGGCCTCCCGCAGGCGCGGCCGCTTCACCTCCTCCAGCCTGCCGAGGAGGTTCTCGAGGGAGCCGAACTCGGCGATGAGCTGCTTCGCCGTCTTCTCCCCCACCCCGGGGACCCCCGGGATGTTGTCCACGCTGTCCCCCATCAAGCCCAGGACATCCGGGACGGCGGGCGGAGCGACCCCGAACCGCTCCCGGACCTCCGCCTCGGTGATCCAGCGGTCGCGCATGCTGTCGTAGAGGCGGACGGCGGGACCGACCACCTGGCACATGTCCTTGTCCCCCGTGACCAGGACGACGTCGAAGCCGGTCTTTTCCGCCCGGACGGCCAGCGTCCCCAGCAGGTCATCCGCCTCCTGCCCCGGCTCCGCCAGCAGGGGGAGGCGGAACCCCGCCACCACCCGGTGGATGTCCGGGAGCTGGGCCGCCAGGGCCTCGGGCATGGGGGGGCGCTGAGCCTTGTAGGCCTCGAAGGCCCGGTGGCGCTCGGTCGGCCCCTCGGTGTCGAAGACGACCCCCGCGTACTCCGGCGCCTGCTCCCGCAGGAGCTTCAGGAGCATGGCGGTGAACCCGTAGGTCGCGTTGGTGGGATGCCCGCCGGGGCCGGTGAGGGGGGGGAGGGCGTGGAAGGCGCGATAGACGTAGGAGGAGCCGTCCACGAGGAAGAGGCGGGGCCGTCCGCTCACACCGGCTCCCCCGCCGCCGGGGGAGCGCCGAGGGGGAGGGCGACGCTCACGGTGGTCCCCTGGGGCTCGGCCTGGCGCACGGCGATGCTGCCGCCGTGGGCCTGCACGATCGCCCGGGCCACCGACAGGCCCAACCCGAGCCCCCCCGCCGCGCGGGTGAGGGTCATGTCCCCCTGGGTGAAGGGCTCGAAGAGGCGCGCCAGCCGCTCCTGGGGGATCCGGCCGTGGGTGTTGGTGATGGCCACCGTGGCGACCCCGTTCGCCGACGTCGCCTCCAGCAGGACCCGCTCCCCCGCCCGGTTGAACTTGATGGCGTTCTCCACCAGGTTGCTGAAGAGGAGCGAGAGCTTCTCGGGGTCCGCCCGGAGCGACGCCCCCGGCAGCTCCCCCAGGAACTCGACCCGGACCCGCTTCTCGGCGTACTCGCTCGAGAGCTGGTCCGCCACCGCGCGGAGGATCTCGCCGAGGTCCAGCTCCTCCGTCTGGAGGGCAGCCTCCTCCCGCTCGAACTCCACGTAGGCCAGGAGGTTGGCGATGAGGCGGCCCAGGCGGCGGGCCGAGTGGCCGATCGCCTCCACGCTCTCCTGGACCCCCTCGGAGAGCACCCCGAACTGCCCCGAGAGGAGCAGGTCCATCCACCCGTAGATGATGGTGAGGGGGGTTCGGAACTCGTGGCTGATCGCCGAGAGGAGGTCCGACTTGATCTGGTCGATCTCGGTCAGCCGGCGGTTGATCTCGGTCAGCGCGAGGTTCTCGCGGCGAAGGCGCTGCTGCTCCAGCCCCCGGCCGACCGCGTGGAAGATCTCCTCCAGCTTGAAGGGCTTCAGGATGTAGTCGTAGGCGCCCCCCTTCAGCGCACGGATGGCCGACTCCACCGTGCCCTGGCCCGTCATGAGGAGGACGACGGCGTCCGGCATCAGGACCTGGGCCTTCTCCAGGAGGGAGAGGCCGTCGAGCCCGGGCATCATGAGGTCGCTGAGGAGGACGTCGAAGTTGGCTTCCTGGATGAGGCCGAGGGCTTCCTGGGCGTCGGCCGCCCCCGTCACCTCGTAGCCCTCCATCCGGAAGGCCTGGCAGAGGGAGGTCCGCAGGTTCTCCTCGTCATCCACGATGAGCAGGCGCGCGAGAGCCATGTGGCGTTCCGCGAGTGCGAGGGAGGCCGCGCGCCCATGGTCACACACGGGTCCGCAAAAATCAAGGCCGCGCCGGGCGCCCCCGACATCCCCGCGCCTCAGCGCGCCTCAGGAGGGCCGGGTCACGTGCAGGGTCACCCACCCGCCGGCCCGGTGTCCCCTCCCGACCACGAGGCCCGCCCCCCGGACGGCACGCCGGACGTCAGGCGCCTGCTCCTCGAGGATCCCCGCGAGGGCCGCCCGGCCGCCGGGGGCGAGGTGCCCGGCCAGGGCCGGCAAGAGGGCCATGTGCGCCGCGGCCGTCAGGTTGGCCACAATGACGGCAAAGGCCGCGCGCGGCATGAGCGCCTCGAGCGAGCCGCAGCAGATCCGGACCGGAGCGGCGAGACCGTTTCGCCGGCAATTGGCGGCAGCGATGGCGCAGGCGTCCGGGTCGGTGTCCAGGGCGAAGACCGGCCTGCCCCCCAGCCCCGCGGCCGCAAGGGCGAGGAGCCCGGACCCGGTCCCCAGGTCGAGAACCGGGAGGCCCGGCCCGACCCACGCGGCCAGCGCCTCGAGGCAGGAGGCCGTCGTCGGGTGCTGCCCCGTCCCGAAGGCCATCCCGGGGTCCACCCGGACCAGCACCTCCCCGGGCGGAAGCGTGACCTCGCACCAGGAGGGAGCCACCACCAGCCGGCCGAACCGGAGGGGCCGGTGGAATCCCCGCCACTGCGTCGCCCAGCCGGGATCCCGCCGCCGGGCCAGGCGCACCGCGAAGGACCCCGGGGAGCCGCTCGCTTCGCCCAGGGCCGCCAGATACGCCCGGAGTGTCCTCCCGAACGCTCTCGGGGGAGCCGGCAGGTGAGCCGTGAGGCGGACCGTTTCGCCGACGGCTTCTTCGATGAGCCCGGGGGCTCCCCACTCCAGGAGAGCGCTCCCGGCCGGCTCGGCCCAGGGCTCCGGCAGGGTGACCGTGACCTCGAGCCAGGAAGCGCGGGGGAGGGAGGGCACGGGGGGCGGGGCTCACTTCCCCAGGAGCTCGCGGACCTTCTCCAGGAACCGCTTGCTCATGGGCGTGCCGTCGCCGTTCTCCAGCGTCGCGAACTCCTCGAGGAGCTCCCGCTGGCGGGCGGTGAGCCGGGTAGGAACCTCCACCAGGATGCGGACCCGGAGGTCCCCCACGCCGTACCCACGCAGGCTCGGCATCCCTTGCCCCCGAAGCCGGAACTCGGCCCCGGACTGCGTCCCCGGGGGGACCCTGAGCTTGGTAGAGCCGGTGAGGGTGGGGATCCGGAGCTCGCCGCCGAGGGCAGCCTGGGTGAAGGAGACGGGGACCTCGCAGAGGAGGTCATCCCCGTCCCGGACGAAGATGGGATGCTCCGCCACCTGGATGACCACGTAGAGGTCCCCGCGGCCTCCCCCCCGAACCCCGGCTTCTCCCTCGCCGCTGACCCGCAGTCGGGTCCCGGTCTCCACGCCGGGGGGGATCTTCACCGAAAGGCCCCGCTCCACTTTCACCCGTCCCTGCCCGTGGCAGCTCCGGCACGGGTCCTCCAGGACGGTCCCCTCCCCGCGGCACTGCTGGCACGGCTGGCTGACGCTCAGGAAGCCGCGCGAGAAGCGGACCTGGCCCGTCCCCCTGCAGACTCCGCAGGTCCTCGGTCGGCTCCCGGGCTTCGCCCCGCTCCCGCCGCAGGTGCCGCACGCCTCCATGCGGGGGATGCGCACCTGTTTTTCGAGGCCCCGCGCCGCCTCCTCCAGGCTGATGGTAAGGTTGTACCGGAGATCGGCGCCGCGCTGCCCGGCGCCCCGGCGGCGGCCGGTCGTCCCGAAGAACCCCTCGAAGAGGTCATCGAAGAGGCCGCCGAAGCCGACGTCGGCGAAGTCCGAGAACCCCTCGGCGGCCCGGCCGACGCCGGCGTGGCCGAAGCGGTCGTAGGCCGCCCGCTTGTCGGGCTGGCTCAACGTCTCGTACGCCTCCGAGACCTCCTTGAAGCGTTCCTCGGCCTCCTTGTTGCCCTGGTTCTTGTCGGGGTGGTACTGGTGGGCCAGCTTCCGGTAGGCTTTCTTGACCTGCTCGGGGGTGGCGTCCCGGTCGATGCCGAGGATGTCGTAGAAGTCCCGCTTGCTCACCGGTTCCGTTCCTCGGGCCCGCTGCCGGCCGGGGCGGCGGCCTTGGCCACCTTCACCATGGCGGGGCGGAGGACCTTCGCGTGAAGCCAGTAGCCCCGCTGGACCTCCTCCACGACCGTCTGGTCCGGGACCCCGGGGGACTCCACGGCCGCCACGGCCTGGTGGACGGTCGGATCGAAGGGCTGGCCGACGCTGTCAATGGGCTTGACCCCGGCCCGCTCCAGGACCCCCTGGAAGAGGCGGAGGACCAGGTCCACGCCCTCGGCCAGCGCCTCGGTGCTGTCGGTTTTCCGCGCGGCGGCGAGCGCCCGCTCCAGGTTGTCCAGGACCGGGAGCAGCTCCAAGAGGAGCTCCTCGTTCGCGACCCGGATCAGCTCGGCTCGGTCGCGAGCCACCCGCTTCTTGTAATTGTCGAACTCCGCCGCCAGGCGGAGGAGGCGGTCGTTGAGGCGGGCGACCTCCGAGGCAGCCGGTTCCGCGGGCGCATCCGGCGCCGGGCGGGCCGAGGCCTCGGGCCCGCTCGCCTCGACTTCAGGGTGTTACGGCTGTGGCATCCCCACTACCTCCTGCGTACCCACTCGATCAATTGCCCCCTCTCCCTCCCCTCTCCCCCCTCGGGGGAGAGGATTAAGGTGAGGGGGGAAATGAAAGGGGCCCCGGCGGTACCTCGCGGGGCCCCCACCCATCAGGAGGCTTCGTCCGTCAGCAGGCGGCTCACCAGGCGGGCGGTGTAGTCCACCAGCGAGACGACCTTCTCGTACGGCATCCGGGTCGGGCCCACGACCGCCAGGGCGCCGACCGGGGCCCCCCGCTGAAAGTAGGGAGAGGCCACCACGCTGAACTCCTGCAGCCCCACCTCCCCGAGCTCCCGCCCGATGATCACGGTGAGGCCCGCATCGGTCAGACAGCGGTCCAGGACCCGCACGAGGCGGGACTTCTCCTCGAAGGCGGCGAAGATGGCCCGCATCTTCTCGGCATCGGCGAACTCCGGCTGCTCCATGATGTGGGTGGTCCCGCCAATGTAGATGTCGGCCAGCGGCTCTCCCTCCACCGTCTTCCGCCCCAACTGGAGCGCCCGGCGGAGGAGCTGGTCGTAGAGGGCTTTCTCCTCGGCCATCTTGGCCACCAGCACCTGCCGGACCTCCCGCAGCGTCAGGCCGTGGAGGAGCTCGTTCAGGTATCGGGCGATCCGGTTCAGCTCATCCTGGGAGAGCGGCTCATCCACCGCGACCACCTTGTGGTGGACCACCCCCGAGGTCGCCGCCAGGATGAGGAGGACCCGGTCGGCCGCGAGGTTCACGAACTCCAGGCGCTTGACCTGGAGCTGATCGAAGCGCGGGGCGATGGCGATCCCCGCGCAGCGGGAGAGGGTCCCCAGGACCTGGCTGGTCTCCCGCATGAGCCCCTCCACCTGACCCAGGGCCGGGGTGAAGCGGGCCGCGATGAGCCCCTCCTCCTCGGGGGTGAGGCGGGCCGGATCCATCAGGGTGTCCACGTAGAAGCGGTATCCCTGGTCGGTGGGGATGCGCCCGGCTGAGGTGTGGGGCTGGGCAAGGTACCCGAGCTCCTCGAGGTCGGCCATGATGTTCCGGATGCTGGCCGGGCCGAGCTGGAACGCGTAGCGCCGGGAGACACTGCGGGAGCCGACCGGCTCCGCAGAGTGGATGTAATCATGGATGACGGCCCGCAGGATCGCCTTCTGCCGCTCCGTGAGGGGCCCCTGCTCTTGTACCATCGGCTTGGCTCTCACATGTTTAGCACTCTCAAGAAGAGAGTGCTAATCCGGCAAAAAATGTAGAGAAATCGGCCCTGATTGTCAAGCGCAAATCCCCGCCGGACTGGTGAGGGAAACGGCTAAGTCCCCAACAACAGTATCCGAGACGGCGAGACCCGCCTCGGTCAGCCGGAGCAAGCCTCCCCCTGTCTCGATGAGTCCCATCCCCTCAAGCCGGCTCAGGGCCGCCGGGTCAACGGGGGGGTCGGGGAGGCCGAACCGCGCCGCAAAGGCGGCGAGGTCGAAGCCCTCCGCCAGCCGGAGGCCCAGCATGAGCGCCTCCTCCGCCTGCTCGAGCGGCGAGGGGTGTTCCCGCGTGGCAACGGCGCTGCCCTGCCGCGTCACGGCAGCGATGTAGGCCGCCGGGAGACGCTCGTTGCTATAGCGGACGCCGCCGAGGTAACCGTGGGCTCCGGCTCCGAGCCCCACGTACTCCCCCTGGCGCCAGTAGGTGAGGTTGTGCCGGCACTCGAAGCCCGGGCGGGCGAAGTTGGAGAGTTCATAGCGGCGGTAGCCGGCCGCCGGCAGGGACCGGAGTGCCTCCCGGTACATGGCCAGGTGCGCCCCCTCCGGCGGGAGCCGGAGCGCGCCCTGCCGGTGCAGCCGACCGAAGAGGGTCCCCTCCTCGATGGTCAGCCCGTAGGTGGAGAGGTGCTCCGGGGCAAGGTGCACGATCCCCTCCAGGGTCTCACGCCAGTCCCGGAGCGACTGGCCCGGCAGGCCGAACATCACGTCCAGATTCACGTTGCGGAAGCCCGCGGCCCGGACGGCGGCGAAGGCCTCGGTGGCCCGCCCGGCGGTATGGGTCCGGCCCAGGACGTGGAGGAGCCCCGCATGGAGCGCCTGGACGCCGAGGCTGACCCGGTTGAACCCGGCCCGGCGGAGGAGCGTGAACGCCTCCGCCGTCACCGTTTCGGGGTTCGCCTCGAGCGTGATCTCCGCCCCCGGGGCGACCGAGAACGCGGCCCGGCAGGCCTCGAGCAGGCCGCTGAGCTCCCCCGCGGGCAGGAGGGACGGGGTGCCGCCCCCGAAGAAAACGGTCTCGACCCGCCGCGGCTCCTCGAGCGCCCGCCCCTGGTGGCGGATCTCGGCGGCGAGGGCCCGCACGTACTCCCGGGACTGGGGGCCGTCGAGGACGTAGGTATTGAAGTCGCAGTAGTGGCAGCGGGAGAGGCAGTAGGGGATGTGCAGGTAGAGGGCCAGCGGTCTCATCGCACCAGCTTCCCGATCCGGCTCCAGCGCGGCAGGAACCGCTCCCGGTCCCAGGACCAGTAGATCAGAAAGGCCTTCCCCCGGATGAGCTCCACCGGGAGGGGGCCCCAGGCCCGGCTGTCCTCGCTCTGGTCCCGGTTGTCCCCCATCATGAAGAGGTGGCCCTCCGGGACGAGGCAGGGCCCGTATTCGTCCCGCTCCCGCATGTAGCGCCCCTCGCCGGTACCGCAAGCCTCAACCGGGTTCGCGGCCATCCGGAGGGTCGGCGGCGCCGGAGTGGCGGCGGGCGCGCCGCCCCGGTAGATGACGTAGGGCTCCTCGAGCAGCTTCCCGTCGATGTAGACCCGCTTGTCCCGGACGGCCAGGATCTCTCCCGGCAGCCCGATGACCCGCTTGATGAAGTCCCGGCTGGGGTCGCGCGGGAACTGGAAGACCAGGATCTCCCCCCGCTGCGGCTCCCGGAGGCGCGGGACGTGGAAGAGGGTGATCCGGGTCAGGGGGATTTCCACAATGGTCCCGCGGGTCATCTTGTTGACCAGCAGGTGATCCCCGATCTGCAGGGTCTCCAGCATGGACCCCGAAGGAATTTTAAACGCCTGGACCACGAAGGTCCGGATGAAGATAGCCAGGACCACCGCCACCAGGATGGCCTCGACCCACTCCCGCGTCGCCGACTTCTTGCGGGGAACGCTGATCCCCGCCACCCTGGTCTGCTCCTCCGCTGCCTGCTCCCGCTCGTCCATGCGCCCCCGTCCTGGCCTAATGTGATTCCAACGAACAACAAATATCGTTCACGCAACACCTCGGGTGCCGGGCCAAATGACGAGCATCACGAGGCCCGAGGGAGGAGGCGGCCGGAGGCGTACGCTGTTTGTACGTTGAGGACCGCCGACGACCGAGAACGAC
>DASYVA010000016.1 GCA_036000645.1 Candidatus Methylomirabilis sp. | reverse complement strand
GGGCCGTGGCCTTCGCCTTCCTCTGCCTCCTCTTGGAGAAGGGCGCGGAGCTGGCGGGGCCGATGCTCATCGGCGGGGCGCTGGACGCGGCCGTTCTGCACCGGGACGTGGTCTCCCTGGACCGCTACGCCCTCCTCTTCCTGGGGAGCGTGCTGCTGGCGTTCGTCTTCAACTACCTCCAGACCCTGACGGTGCAGCAGACCGGCCAGCGGGCGATGCACGATCTCCGGCAGACGCTCTTCACGCACCTGACGCGGCAGGACCTCGCCTTCTTCGACAAGAACCCCGTGGGTCGCCTCATGACTCGGGTCATCAACGACGTCGAGAACCTGAACGAGCTCTTCTCCACGGGGCTCGTGACGTTCCTCGGAGACAGCCTCACGCTGGTGGGGATCGCCGCCGCCCTCCTCTGGCTCGACTGGCGGCTGGCCCTCCTCACCTTCCTGGTGGCCCCCGCCCTCTTCGTCCTGACGGCGGCCTACCGGCGGCGGGCGCGAGCGAACTACCGGGAGACCCGGAAGGTCCTGGCCAGGCTGAACGCGTATCTCCAAGAGCACATCTCCGGGATGGCGACGGTCCAGGTCTTCGGCCAGGAGCTCCGCGCACAGGACCGGTTCCAGGAGATCAACACCCGCTACCGGGACCTGCAGGTCCGGTCGGTTCGGTACAATGCCCTCTTCTTCCCTGTCGTGGAAGTCCTGAGCGCCCTCAGCGTCGGCCTCATCTTCGCCGCCGGGGGCTGGCTGGCCGGGGCCGGGGGGGTGGCCGTCGGCGAGGTGGTGGCGTTCATCCTCTACGTGCAGCGGGCCTACCGGCCGGTCCGGGACCTGGCCGAGAAGTACAACATCTTCCAGGCCGCTATGGCGTCGGGGGAGCGGATCGTGACCCTGCTGGAGACCCATCCCACCCTTCTGGATCCCGCGATGCCCAGGGCGTCGGCCCCGTTCCGAGGCGAGGTGGAGTTCCAGGGGGTCTCATTGGAATACGTCCCCGGGGAGCCGGTCCTGCGGGACGTCTCCTTCCGGGTCGCGCCCGGCGAGAAGGTCGCGCTCGTCGGCGCCACGGGAGCGGGAAAGACCTCCCTGATCTCGCTGCTCTGCCGGTTCTACGACGTGACGGCGGGGCGGATCCTGGTGGACGGCATTGACATCCGGGAGTGGGACCGGGTCACCCTCCGCCGCCAGTTAGGCCTGGTCCTCCAGGACGTGTTCCTGTTCTCGGGGGACATCGCGGGCAACATCGGGCTTGAGGACCCCCGCATCAGTGCGGAGGCGGTGGAAGCGGCCGCCCGGCGCGTCCGCGCGGACGCCTTCATCGGGCGCCTGCCGGGCGGCTATGCGGAGCCGGTCCAGGAGCGGGGGGCCACCCTCTCCCAGGGGGAGCGGCAGCTCCTGGCGTTCGCCCGGGCGCTCGCCTTCGATCCCAGGATCCTCATCCTGGATGAGGCGACCTCCTCGGTGGACACGGAGACCGAGCGCCTGATCCAGGAGGCGCTCCAGACCCTGCTGCAGGGCCGCACCGCTCTCATCATCGCCCACCGCCTCTCCACCGTGCGGTTCGTGGACCGGATCCTGGTGGTCCACCGGGGGCGGATCCGGGAGGAGGGAAGGCACCAGGACCTGCTCCGGCGGGGGGGCATTTACGCCCGGCTCTACCAGCTCCAGTATCTGCCGCAGGAGGTGCGGGCGGGATAGTATTCATTCATTCGCTGCGGGAGGGACTCATGCCTAAGGGGCTCGCCTTCGTCCTCACGCTTCACCTGACCGGGATCGTCTTCTGGGTCGGAAGTCTCATGGCCCGGGTCCTCATGCTGGGTCGGCTCGCCGCTCCGGGATCGGCCGACGCGCGCCCGGTGGTGGCCGTGCTCCATCGCCGCCTGCACCTGATGGTGGAGGTCCCTGCCTTCAGCCTGCTCTTGATCGCCGGCCTCGCCCTCCTGCACCTGACCCGCACCTCCCTCACCGCGCCCTGGCTGCTGATCAAACTTCTCTTCGTGGCCATCCTGCTCGGCCTCGACGGCCTGGTCTCGGTCCAGATCAAGCGGGCCGTCGCCGGGAAGCGGATCCCCGCCTCCCAGCCGGTCCTCTACGCCATCGCGGTCGTGGTGGGGACCGCCCTCATCATGTACCTGGTCCTGACCAAAGGCGCCTGACCTCCGGTCCGCCGCCCGCAGAGGAGATCATCCATGCTCATGCTGGTCATTCTGGCGGTGGTGCCGGTTCTGGCCATCGCCGTACCTGCTCGTGCCGTGGGGCAGCACACGCTGCTCTCCCCCTATCACAAGCAACACACATCCGAGATCCGCGGGCTCTCCGCCGAGGAGATCGAGGACCTCCTGGCGGGGCGCGGGATGGGACTGGCCCGGGCGGCCGAGTTGAATGGCTACCCGGGTCCACGGCACGTCCTGGATGTCATCGAGGCGGGGCAGGTATCCCTGACCGAGGAGCAGGCTCGGGCGGTCCGGGTGCTGTTCGAGCAGATGTCGCAGGAGGCCCGGCGGCTGGGGGGTTTGATCTTTCAGGAGGAGCATGAACTTGAGGCGGCGTTCGCGCAGGGCGCGATTGACGAGGCGCAGCTTCGGACCCGCGTGGAGCGCATCGCGGCGCTTCGTGGCGAGCTCCGGTTGGTTCACCTGAGAACCCACGTCACCACTCGCGCCCTTCTGAGTGAAGGGCAGATCCTGCACTACAACCAGGTGCGCGGCTACAGTACGGAGGGTCACCGGAAGCAGGGGCACTGAATTGCCCGGCGCTTCGGGCGCACGGGTCGGGGCAGCAGGGCCCTACGTCTGGGGGATGCCGGCCAGGCGCTTGGCGTAGGCGACGGCCGGCTTCGGATCGTAGGCGCGGTAGGCGGCGAGCTTCTCCGCCTCGATCGAGCCCTCGGCGTGGATGGCCAGCACGGCCTGGTAGCCGCCGAAGTCCGAGGCGGTGAGGTCCTGGATCAGGTTCATCAGGCGCAGGCGGTGCTCCGCCGGCACCCCCTTGGCCCCGCCGAAATAGCGCTCCAGGTAGGGGCGCGTCTCGGGGCTCTCCCAGTCCTCCTGCCCGGGGCCGGTCACCAGCAGGCCCCCCGCGATCTCCTGGAGCCAGGCGACCGCCTGGGCGTAGCCGCTCGCGAAGTGGTGCTTGGCAAGGTTGACCAGCAGGGGACTCGGCACGGCGATCCCCGGCGGCACCGTCCGGCACCCGAGCGCCGCCTGGCGGATGAGCGCCCGGAGCGTCTCGGCGTAGGCGATGAGGTGGATGAGCTTGTCCCGGATGTGCCCGACCTTGTCGAGGCCGTTGTACTCGGCGATGAGGCGGGCGGTCCCCACCAGCAGGTCCACGAGCGGCAGCTTGTAGGAGACCGCGGTGAACCGGTGGAACTCCACGAAGGTGAGCGCGAGGGGCCCGGCGTACTTCCACTCCCCCTTGAGGAAGACCCGCTCGTGGGGGACGAGCACGTCCTCGAAGACGGTGAGGGTCTCCATCATCTTGTGGGCTGCCGTGATCGGAGACTCGAAGGGCCGGGACCGCGGCGCCCCATAGGGGCTGGCCAGGAGCTTCAGTCCCTTCGCGTTGGCCGGGACGGCGAAGGCGACAGCGTAGGCAGCGTCCTGCTCCGTGAGGGCCCGGGTCGGCAGGACGATGATCTCGTTGGCGTTCGTGGAGACCGAGGTGTGGACCTTCGCCCCCCGGACGACGATCCCCTCCGGGCGCTCGTCCACGATCCGCAGGTAGTAGTCGGGGTGCGCCTGGGCCGCCGGCCCCAGGCTCCGGTCCCCCTTCACGTCCGTCTGGGCCACGGCCATGGCCAGGTCGTTGTCGCGGCAGTGGCGATGGAATCGCCCCACGCGCTCGCCGTATGCCGTCCCGAGGGCCTTGTCCATCTGATCGGCCAGGATCTGCAGGGCGAAGAGGGCGTCGGTCCCGATCTCCTTGATCAGGACCACCAGCGTTGCCCCTTCCCGCGTGGCGGCCTCGATGAGGGCACTCCGCTTCAGGAGATCGTCCGCGGTTCGGGGAATGTGGAAGTACCGGCTGATGGGCTCGCCCGTCTCCGGGGACTTGACGACGGCCAGCTCCCGCGTCTCCGGCCGGTCCGCCATCTCGTAGTCAATGCAGGCGTGCTCGATGGCCACCCGGATGACCGGGTGCGCCGTCACGTCCGCGACCCGCTCCCCCCGGTAGAAGACCACCCGCCCGTCCCGCAGGCTCTCCCGGTACTGCGCCGCCGTCCGTAGCGCCATGGCCGACTCCCCGTCACTTGGTGAGCTGAAGCGTTCGGGCGGGAGATTTCATCCGTCCCGTCCACACCCCCATGCCGAGTTGCTCCCCCTTGTAGATGCTTGAATACTCGACTTCCACCGTGTACGTCCCCCCCTCGGTAAGCTCGAACCATTCGGCCAGGTCTATTTCCAGTCCGACCTTCTCCTCCGCGGGGATCTTCCGGAAATCGCGAGGGACGAGTCCTGGCGGTCGGTTGCCCTGGGGGACGATCCCCCGTCTGAGGGTTCGCCCCGAAGGTGCCACGATTTGGACATCGAGCATGCTCTGCTCAAGGAAGCCAAAAGCGATGTTGATGACGACGGTCTCTGGAGATCGGTTCTCGAACTCCACGCTGACGGGTACCGGGCCCGGGAGAGGAAAGGACTGTTCTTTGAAGGTCACGTCGAGTTGCAATGCGGCGGGCGATTCTCCTGTCGAAGATCCTGCAGCCGCGAGCAGGAGAAGCGCCAGAGGGAGGATGAGTCGTGATCCCCGGCGGACCGCAGGGGCCCGGGTCACGCCTTCCGCTCCACGTGCTGGACGATCTCGTGCATCTCGAAGACGTTCGGGCCGGAAAACATCTCCTTCGGGGGCCGCTGCGCATGGGCTTCTCGGAACTCCGGGCTCTCCGTCCAGGCGTCGAAGTCCTTCGTCGACGCCCAGTAGGTCAGCACCACATAGTAGTCGCTCTTCATGGGGCGGAGGATCTCCAGGCGGACGAATCCGGGCATGTGCTCGACCAGGCGGGCCCGACCCTCGAAACGCTGCTCGAAGGCCCCCTCCTGGCCCTTTGTCACCTGGATCCGGTTCGAGACGACAATCATGGGCTGGCTCCTCTCGAAGGTGCCGTGGCGGCGGCCTGGGGTCTCAGTGGCCGGCGACGGTCATCCGGCCGATCTTGAGGGTCGGGGCGGCGAAGCGGCCCCGCAGGACGGGGTCGTGGCCGACCATCTCGATCTGGCGGAGCATCTCGTTCAGGTTGCCGGCGATGGTGATCTCCTCCACCGGGTACGCGACCTCGCCCCCCTCGATCCAGAACCCGGCCGCCCCCCGGGAGTAGTCCCCGGTCACCAGGTTGACCCCGAAGCCGATGAGCTCCGCCACCAGCAGGCCGTGGTCCACCGACCGGAGGATCGCCTCCGGGGAGTGGGGGCCGGGCTGCAGGAAGAAATTGGTCGCGGTCACCACCGGCGCATCCCCGACCTCCCGGCCGGCGTTCCCGGTGGAGGCGAGGCCCAGCTTGCGGGCCGAGTAGCTGTCCAGGAGGTAGCTCTGCAGGACGCCGCGCTCGACGAGGACGGTCCGGCGGGTCGGGAGGCCCTCGGCGTCGAACGGCCGGGAGCCGAGCGCCCCCGGGAGGGACCCGTCGTCCACGACCGTGACGGCAGGGGAGGCGATCGTCTCCCCGAGACGGCCGGCCAGGAACGAGACCTTCCTGTAGATGGCGCTGCCCGAGGCAGCCCCGGCGAGCATCCGCAGGAGACTCGCGGCCACCTCCGGTTCGAAGATGACTGGGACCTCCTGGGTCGGGACCTTCCGGGCGTTGAGCCGCCGCACGGTCCGGGCTGCGGCCGTCCGCCCCACCGCCTCGGGGGTCTCCAGGCCGGCCAGCTTCCGGTGGGCGCTGTACCAGTAGTCGCGCTGCATCTGGCCGCTCACCGAGGCGACCGGAACGACCGTGAGGACATGGCTGCTCGAGCGGTACTCCCCCTGGAAGCCGTGGGTGTTGGCGTAGCAGATGCGGGCGGCGCTCGCCTCGAACTCTCCGCCCTCCGAGTTGGTGATCCGGGGGTCGGCGGTGAGGGCGGCCTCCTCGGCGCGGCGGGCGAGGGCGATCCGGTCGTCCAGGGGGAGGCCGAAGGCGCTTCCGTCGTAGAGGTCCAGGTCGGGGATCTCGCGCGCGAGAGCGGAGGGGTCCGGAAGCCCGGCGGCGGGATCCTCCGGCATGGCCGCGGCCATCGCGCACGTCTCGTCGAGCAGGCGGGCGAGGGAGTCGGCCGAGAGGTCCGACGTGGCGGTGACGGCCGAGCGCTGGCCGAAGAAGAGGCGCAGGCCGAGCCGCCGCTCCCGGGCCTGCTTGACCTTGTCTACGGCTTTGAGGCGGACCTGGACGGCGAAGGTGTCCGACTCCACCAGGATCGCGTCCCCGGCCGAGGCCCCGCGGCTGCGCGCGCGCCTCAACAGGTCGCTCAGGAGGTCGGGTCCATCCCGCATGCGCTCTGTGCCTATCTCGCGGCGGTGCCGCCGACCGTGATGCCGTCAATCCGGATCGTCGGGAGGCCCACTCCGACCGGGACCGACTGGCCGTCCTTCCCGCAGGTGCCGATCCCCTCGTCCAGCGCGAGGTCGTTCCCGACCATCGTGACCCGCGTCAGGACATCGGGGCCGTTCCCGATGAGGGTCGCCCCCTTCACCGGGACGGTGATCCTCCCGTCCTCTATGAGATACGCCTCGCTCGCGGAGAAGACGAACTTCCCGCTGGTGATGTCCACCTGGCCCCCCCCGAAGGAGACAGCGTAGAGGCCGTGCTTGACCGAGCGGAGGATCTCCTCGGGCGGCGTGGTCCCGGCCAGCATGAAGGTGTTCGTCATCCGGGGCATGGGGATGTGGGCATAGGACTCCCGGCGGCCGTTGCCCGTCAGGGGCATCCTCATCAGCGCGGCATTCAGGCGGTCCTGGAGGTAGCCGCGCAGGATCCCGTTCTCGATCAGAACCGTCCGGGAAGTGGGGGTCCCCTCGTCATCCACGTTGAGGGAGCCTCGCCGCCCCGGCAGGGTGCCGTCGTCCACCACGGTGCAGAGGGGGGAAGCGACCCGCTCCCCGATGCGCCCGGTGAACGCCGAGGTCCCCTTCCGGTTGAAGTCGGCCTCGAGCCCGTGCCCCACCGCCTCGTGGAGCACAATGCCCGGCCAGCCCGGCCCCAGGACGACCGTGAAGGTTCCCGCCGGGGCCTCCACCGCCTCGAGGTTGAGCAGGGCCTGGCGGGCCGCCTCCCGCGCGTACCGGGCGAAGCGCTCCCCCTCCAGGAAGAAGCCGAACTCCGCCCGGCCCCCCCCGCCGAAGCTCCCGATCTCCCGCCGGCCGCCCGCCTCGGCGATGCAGGTGACCTGGAGGCGGGTGAGGGGCTGGATGTCCCCCACGGCCAGGCCGTCGGCGGTGGCCACCAGGACGATCTTGTGCTCCGCGGTGAAGGAGGCCATCACCTGGGTGACCCGGGGATCCACGCTGCGGGCCACCCGGTCTACCTGCTCGAGGAGACTGAGCTTCTCGGGCAGGCTGGCCTCCGTCGGCGGGCGGGCGATGGGGTAGAGACTGTGGGGGCGGCCCCCCGGGAGGGCGACGGGCACCGGCCCTGTCCCCCCGGCCCGCTCGGCGATGGCCCGGGCGGTGCGGGCCGCCAGCTCCACGCGCTCCACCGTGATCTCGTCGGAGAAGGCGTAGCCGGTCTTCTCCTCCGCCGTGGCGCGGACCCCCACCCCCTGGGTGATGTTGCGCGTGGCCCTCTTGACCTGTCCCTCCTCGAGCGCGAACCCCTCGCTCACCCGGTACTCGAAGTAGAGGTCGCCGTAGTCCACCGGCTTGCCCAGGAGGTTCCCCAGGACGCGCCCGATCTTCTGCGGCGAGAGGCCGAACCGGTCCTCGAAGAAGTGCTGGGGCTTGACCGGGTGCCTGTCCATGGAAACTCTCCTAGGTCAGCGACCGGCCCCCGTCCAGGGCGAGCACCTGCCCGGTCACGAAGTCGGCCCCCTCGAGCAGGAAAAGGACCGCCCGGGCGACGTCTTCCGGTGTCCCGGTGCGCTGCAGCGGCGTCCGGCGGAGCTCCCGCTCCCGCGCCTCCACCGGGTAGTCCTCGGGCCAGAGGACCGTCCCGGGCGCGATGGCGTTCACCAGGACGTCCGGGGCCAGCGCCCTGGCCAGGCCCCGCGTGAGGGCGATGAGGCCGGCCTTCGAGACGCAGTAGGGGATGTAGCCGGGGAAGGGCCGCTCGGCCGAGATGTCGGCCAGGTTCACGATCCGCCCCCCGCCGCCCCGGAGCATGAGGGGCGCCGCCGCCTGGGCCAGGAGGAAGGGCGCCCGGAGGTTCACGGCCAAGATCGCATCCCACGCTTCGGCCGTCACCTCGCCGAGCGGGGTGCG
This sequence comes from Candidatus Methylomirabilis sp., assembly GCA_036000645.1. Lineage (NCBI taxonomy): Bacteria > Methylomirabilota (SeqCode) > Methylomirabilia (SeqCode) > Methylomirabilales (SeqCode) > Methylomirabilaceae (SeqCode) > Methylomirabilis (SeqCode) > Methylomirabilis sp. (SeqCode). The sequence goes on along the minus strand of DASYVA010000016.1, from coordinate 468 downwards.
GGGGAAGATCGCCGCGTTGTTCACCAGGATGTCCAGGCGGCCGAAGGCCTCCTCGGCTGCTCGGACGAGGGGGGCCGCGGCCGCCGGATCGGCCAGGTCGGCCCCGGCCGGGACCGCCTTCACCCCCAGTCGCGCCGCCTCGGCGGCGAGCGCCCGGGCCTCCGCCGCCGCGGTCCGGTAGTGGAGGACGAGGTGGCACCCCCGGGAGGCCAGGGCGGTTGCGATGGCCCGGCCCACCCGGCGCCCGCTGCCGGTTACCAGGGCCACCTTCCCGCGGATCTCCACGCGCCCTCCTAGTGCCGGGCCAACTGACATCGCCTCACTTCGTTCTCGGTCGTCGGCGGTCCTCAACGTACAAACTGCGTACGCCTCCGGCCGCCTCCTCCCTCGGGCCTCGTGATGCTCGTCATTTGGCCCGGCACCCCATCGGCTGCCTACACACGGCAGTAGTTCGCTTGGGTTACGCTA
>DASYVA010000015.1 GCA_036000645.1 Candidatus Methylomirabilis sp. | reverse complement strand
TATTGGGCCCGGCCCCGATCGCTTCGGCTACACGGTCCTCTTCCCGGGCTTCGGGTTCCTCCGCGACCTGTTCACGCTCCCGGACATCGCGCGCTGGAAGTTGACGCAGGCCGCGGCCACCTCTTCCGACATGCCCGGCATCCGGATCCCGTTCAACGGCTTCCCCGGCACCATCGGCGTCGCGCCGGATGACGCCCTCGTCGCCGCGATCAAGGCCCGGGAGGCCGCGCTTGCCGATGCGGGCGGCTTCGTCCTGCTGCCGGACACGACGAACGCGGCTCCCGCGAGCGTTTGTGGATCCGGCGGGCCGGCCGCGGCCGACTGCCTCCGCACCATTCCTCCACGCGAGAACGGTGGCAACATGGACGTGAAGGGCATGGTCGGTGGCACGCGGCTCCTGTTCCCCTGCTTCGTCCCGGGCTGTCTCCTCTCGATCGGCGATGTCCACTACGCGCAGGGCGACGGAGAGGTCTCCGGCACCGCCATCGAGATGAACGCGGTCGTCACCGTGAAGGTGAACCTGCGCAGGGGCCAGGCGTTCCTCCTGCGGAACCGCCCGGCCTTCGAGGGGGGCTCGCAATTCAAGAAGCTGGCGCCGGAGAAGTTCTACGCCACCATCGGCTACCCGCTGAAGCAAGCGGGCGCGGTGCCTCCCCAGAGCGCTCATGCGAACATCGCTGAGATCACCCCGCTGGAGAATCTCTCCGAAGATCTCACCCTCGCCGCGCGTGATGCGCTGCGGACGATGGTCGGCCACCTGGTTGACGTCCGGAAGCTCACTCCGCATCAGGCCTATATCCTGACGAGCGTGGCCGTGGATCTCCGGATCGGCAACCTCGTGGACGTCCCGAACTATGCCGTGTACGCAGTCCTCCCGCTGGAGGTCTTCACCGGCGTAGGACCGTAGTCCTTCGCCTGCCGAAAGGGGATGGAGGTCCACGCCCTTCTCCCTTCCTCCGGCAGGACATCGCAGGAACCCTCATGCATCGGCGGATATTCCTCACGGGTGCTCTGGCAGGGAGTACCCTGCTCCTGATGGGCCACTCTCCCTACCGGCGCTGGTCCCAGTACCGGGCCCGCCATACCGTGATTGCGACCGACCGCGCCGACGCGAGGTCGTTTCCCCTGGGCGAGCGACTGGCCCGGCGCTTGGCTACCCGTCGGCCCGACCTGAATGCCACGGCGGTGCGGAGCCCGGACCCTCGAACCCTCCTGAGCCTGCTCAAGACTCGGCAGCTCGACCTGGCCTTGCTCCGGGCGGAGGACGCCTACCAGAGACTCCATGGAACGGGCGCCTATGCCAGCCTGATGATGCCGCTCCGCACTCTGGCGGGCATCGCCCCCGAATACCTGCACATCGTGGTCGTGGCGGCCTCGCCAGTCCGGGCCATCCGTGACCTGAGAGGGGAGCGCGTGGGGGTCGTTCAGGAGGGCGACCGGGCCCGGGCCAAGGCGGAGAGAGTGATGGCAGCCTTCAGCCTCGATCCCGAGGGGTCCGTGCGCTGGGAACCGCTGCCGATGGACGAGGCCCTGCCCGCGCTTGCAGCCGGCCGGGTCGCGGCATGTTGCCTCGAGGGTCCGCTGCCGGTGCCAGTCCTGGCGGCCGGGCGACGGCCATCCGGCCTGCGGCTTCGCTTGGTCCCTCATGGTGAGGCCGTCCCGGCTCTGGCTGTTCGCCACGGCCCGATCTACTTTCGGGCCGCCATCGGGGCTGACCGCTACCCGGACCTCGACGCGGGGGGGGACGTGGTGGCCGAGCCGCGCCTTCTCGTCTGTCGGGAGGATTACCCCGCGGAGAAGGCGCGGGCCATGGTCGAGGCGCTCGCGGGCTGGGAGGAGCTGGCGCCCCCCGGAACGCCGCTCCCCATTCCCCTCCACCCCGCGCTGGCGGCCGGGCCGGACACGCCTGCCTGATGCTTCAGGTTGCCGTGCCGTGACGGGCCATGCGAGGACCGGCAAGGCGTTCAGGACGGAGGACCCGCCTGCTGCTGCCGTCTAACCGCTGCAGGGTGGCCCGTACGATTCTTGCCTTTGCGGCCCTCCTGCTTCTCCTCCCCAGCTCGCCCCTGTTTGCGCATCCCCTGAAGGTCGGAGTCGCGGACATTACCGTCCGGAAGACAGGAATCGAGTTGCTCCTGAGCGTGAACCTCTTTGAATTGGACCTCCTCCTTGGCCTGGACCGGAACCTCAATGCCCAGGTGGAGCGTGCTGAGCTGGAGCGCAAGACCCCGGAGATCCTCGCGTACCTCAACGGAAAGATCACGGTATCCCATGGCCGCGAGGTGCTCCCCATGGAGGCCGAGCCGTTCCGCATCGGGCGGTCGGCCGATGGGAAGCCGACCTTTGAGGCCCGGCTGACGTTCCGATCGAGCCGGCCGCTAGAGGATCCCATCACGATCCGGTGTGAGCCGCTGACCGAGCTGGGGTCTGACCACCAAACCATCGCCAAGATCGCCGGGGAGGGCCGGGTCGAGCAGTTCGTGTTCCAGAAGGGGATGATATACGAAGCGAAGCGTCGCGGGCTCCTCGCCCATGCAATCCAGTTCCTCAGCCTGGGAATCCACCACATCTTCATCGGCTACGATCACATCGCCTTCCTCCTCGGCCTTCTCCTCATGGGCGGGACGTTGCTCAACATTCTCAAGATCGTCACGTCCTTCACGCTGGCCCACAGCGTCACGCTTTCCCTGGCGGCCCTCGACATCGTGGCCATGCCCCCGCGGCTGGTCGAGTCGGGGATCGCCTTCAGCGTGGCCTATGTGGCCCTGGAGAATCTCTTCTTCACGCGCTTTGACCGGCGGTGGGTGGTGAGCTTCTTCTTCGGATTCATCCACGGCTTCGGCTTTGCGAACGTCCTCAAGGACATGTCCCTGCCCCAATCTGGCCTGGTCTCTTCCCTCCTTTTCTTCAACTCCGGCGTCGAGGTCGGCCAGATTCTCATCGTCGCAATGATCCTGCCGTTCCTCTGGCTCCTCCGGAAGAGTCAGTTCCATCACACGGTGGTGAGGGCGGCATCGGTCGTCATCTTCTCCGTGGGAGTCTTGTGGTTCTACCAGCGGGCTCTGTAGAGGAGCATCGGGGCAGCTTCCTCCTGGAGGGTCGGCTGCGATGCCTCGTGCGCCCTCGACGAACGGGGTCTCTGCAAGGCCGGTGGATGCGCGCCGAGCGGTCGCCATCGCCCTCGTGGCGCTAATCCTCGCGCTGGTCGCTCCGCCCTTGTCCCATGGGCATACGATCCTGGAGCCGGAGGTGGTGCAGGGACTCCTCCTGGACATCAGCCGATTTCACAAGGAATCGCGGGAAGGGACAAGGCAGGAGGCGCGGCTGGAGGCGCTGTACGAGCTGGGGCAAAGGGTCCACGGGCTCGTACAGCTGATGAACAAGGACATCGGGGCGCACGGTTTTAGTGATCTCTTCGCCAGACTGATCGTCAGGCGCCTCCACGAGTACGGCATTCAGGTCCACTTCGTGGAGGGGATGAACCAGTATGCGTACGATCTGGCCGCCTTCCGCGAGTACCTGGAGCGAGCCCCGAAGGGAAACCGGGCGGCGGACGTGCGGTACCGGCTGATCGCCGATGCGTTCTATCGGACGCTGAGCCCGGATTCGCCGGGGATGTTCAATGGAAACCTGGAGGGGCTGGTTCGGGCTGTGGCCGAGGAGGAAGAATTCCTGAAAGACTTTCCCGACGACAAGAGGGCGAAGGAGGTCCATCTGTTTCGGGCGACAGATTACTACCGGCTGTTCCGGAATAGCCGGGATCGCGTAGAAGCGGGGCGCTATGAGGGCCTTGCCCTCGAGGCTCTCCGAAAGGTTGTAGCGCAGTACCGGGGAAGCCCGGAGGCCAGGGCTGCGGAGGGCCTGTTGGAGAGATTGAAGGAAGACAAGGAAACCTCGCCCCAAGCGCGGTAGCCAGATCCTGCTCCGGGTCGAACTCTGGCATGGTCGCGCGAGGCAGGCATCTTTCTCAGGTACGCGCGCGCCCGATCCAGTCTAGGGTGCTCTTGACAGCCGGATCACCGGATTGCTATGTTGCAGGCCCCTTCCGGCGACAGGTGGGGTCCTCCGCCCGGGGATCCCTCGGCGGTCATCGAACCGTCGCGCATGGGCGGGCAACTGGGAGTTGTCACAAGGAGGGCTGCGATGAGAAAGGCACTCATGGTCGCTCTTGCGGGGGCTCTGTTCGTCCTGGTCGTGGCTGCCGCGGGTGGCGCGCAGGCGGCCGAATTCGGCAGCGCCGCCGAAGCCAAGACGATGCTGGAGAAGGCGGCAGGCGCGATCAAGGCGGACAAGGCCGGTGCTCTGGCCAAGTTCACCAAGGGAGAAGGCGGCTTCAAGGACCGCGACCTGTATCCGTTCTGTGGCGGCGCGGACGGCAATTTCACCGCCCACCCGACGCTCGCCGGCAAGAGCCTCAAGGGGCTGAAGGACAAGGCCGGCAAGGCGCTCGGCGAGGAAATCTACAAGGTCGCCAAGGAGGGCACGGTCAGCGAGGTCACCTACATGTGGCCGCGCCCCGGCAGCGACAAGCCGGTGCAGAAGGTGACCTTCGTGACCAAGGTGGGTGACCAGGTCTGCGCCGTCGGCTACTACAAGTAGGCTGATTCCGCGGGGGCGTGGGTGCCCGCCTGGAACGGGCGCCCACGCCGTCCCGTCGAACCCTGCGGCTCAGACGCTGAAGCGGATGGTGATCACATCACCGTCCGCCACCAGGTAGTCCTTTCCCTCCAGGCGCAGGACTCCCTTCCTCCGGGCGGCGGCCAGCGAGCCGGCCTCGGCCAGCGCCGGGAAGGGGACCACCTCGGCCTTGATGAAGCCGCGGGCGAAGTCGGTATGGATGGTCCCGGCGGCCTCCAGGGCGCTCCCCCCCCGGCGGAGGGTCCAGGCCCTCACCTCATCCTCCCCCACCGTGAAGAAGGTGAGCAGCCCGAGCAGGCCGTAGGTGGCGCGCAGGAGCCGCTCCACGCCGGCCTCGGCGATCCCCAGCTCGCGGCGGAAGAGGCCGGCGTCCTCCGGGGAGAGTCGGGCGATCTCAATCTCGGTCTTCGCCGCGAGGGCCAGGAGGGCTACCCGCGGCCCGGCGAAGGAGCGGAGCCCGGCGAGGATCGCTTCTTCCTTCCCCAGATCCTCCTCCCCGATGTTCGCCAGGAGAAGGACCGGCTTCGCGGTGAGGAACTGGAACCCGCGGAGGAGCCGCTCCTCCTCGGGCGGGAAGTCCAGGTCCCGGAGGGGCCGGCCCGCCTGCAGGGCCTCCGCGCTTCGGCGGAGCGCCTCCAGCTCCCGCACGTTCTGGTCCTTGCGTCCCTTCCGCAGCGCCTCCTCGATCCGGGCCACCCGCTTCTCGGCGACCTCCAGGTCCGCCAGGAGGAATTCCGTGTCCAGGAGGCCGACATCGCGGGACGGGCCGAGGGCCCCCTCTACGTGGGGGATCCGGGCGTCCTCGAAGGCGCGGACCACGTGCAGGAGGGCATCCGCCTGGCGGAGCGCCGTCAGGGTCGGGCTCCCGAGTCCCTCCCCCTTCCCGGCGCCCCGCTGCAGCGCCGGCGAGTCCACGTAGGAGATCGTGGCCGGCACGGCCATCTTCCCCGGGTGCATCCGGGCCAGGCGGTCCAGGCGCGGGTCGGGGACCCGGGCGACACCCTGCGCGGGCTCCGCCGGGGGCTGGCCCTCGGGCGGCTCGAGCTGCCCGGTGGCTAGGCGGAAGACGGTGCTCTTCCCCACCCGTGGGAGGCCCGCGATCCCGATCTTCATCACGCTCCTCGTCGCGCGGCGGCCCCTCGAGGGTTGCGGCGGTACCACCGTATGGTATCCTAATCGGCGTTCCCCGGCACGGGAAAGCATCGCGGACGCCGGCGGGGTGGGGGTGGTGCGGGGCTACCTCGACATCGAGACTTCCTTCGAGGGGGCGATCACGGTCGTCGGGTTGTACGCCGACGACCGGGGATGCGTCCAGCTCGTCGGCCCCGACGTGACGGAGGTGAACCTCTACCGGACCCTCGAGGGGCTCCGGACCCTCTGCACCTACAACGGCAGCCGCTTCGACCTCCCCGTCATCCGCCGCCGCCTGGGGGCGGACCTGGCGGCGGAATTCGAGTCCTGCGACCTCATGCTCGAGTGCTGGCGCGTGGGCCTCAAGGGAGGGCTGAAGCGGGTGGAGGAGCAGCTCGGGATCCGCCGCTGGACGAAGGGGGTGAACGGCTTCGACGCCATGCGCCTCTGGCACCAGTACGAGGCCTACGGGGCCGGGGAGGCGCTGGCGACGCTCCTCGAGTACAACCGGGAGGACGTGGTGAACTTGCAGCGGCTGGATGCGCTGCTCACGGAGCTGCGGCGGTGCGGGTAGCCTTCGCGACGCTCGGGTGCCGGCAGAACCAGTTCGAGACCGACCTGATGGCCGATGCCTTCCGGGCCGACGGGTACGAGACCGTTCCTTTCAGCGCCCAGGCGGACGTGTACGTCGTCAACACCTGCACGGTCACGGCCCGGGCCGACGCCGATTCCCGCCGGATCATCCGCCAGGCGGTGCGGCGCAACCCGCTCGCCTTCGTCGTGGCCACCGGCTGCTATGCGCAGGCGAGCCCGCAGGCTCTCCTGGGAATCGAAGGGGTGGACCTCGTCCTCGGAAACGGCGAGAAGGGGGAGGTCCTCCGCTACCTCCGGGACTTCGCGTGGGGCAGCCCGCCGCGGGCCGTCGTGGGGGACATCGGCGCCCTCCGGACCTTCCAGGCGGCCGCGGCCCCGACCGACGCGGACCGGACGCGGCCGTTCCTGAAGGTGCAGGACGGCTGCAACTTCGCCTGCACCTTTTGCATCATCCCAAAGGTCAGGGGGCCGAGCCGGAGCTTCCCGCCTGATGCCGCGGTCACGGAGGCGCGCCGCCTGGCCGCGGCCGGGCATCCGGAGGTGGTCCTGACCGGGATCAACCTGGGGACCTACGGGTGGGACCTGAAGCCCCGGGTCTGGTTGAGTGATCTCGTCCGCCGGGTCCTGTCTGAGACGGAGCTCCCCCGCCTGCGGCTCTCGTCGCTGCATCCGCACGAGGTCCGAGGAGATCTCATTGGGCTCATGGCGGAGAGTGGCCGGATCTGCCGGCACCTGCACCTGGCCCTGCAGAGCGGGGACGACGGGATCCTCCGGGCCATGGGCCGCTCCTACCGGGCGAGGCACTTCCGCGAGACGGTCCGGGCGGCCGTGGAGGCCACCCCGGGAGTCGCCATCGGGGCGGATGTCATCGTCGGGTTCCCCGGGGAGACGGAGGGGGCCTTCCAGAACACGGTAGCGCTCCTGGCCGAGCTGCCCGTCGCCTACCTGCACGTCTTCACCTATTCGAGGCGGGCGGGGACGGTCGCCGCGGGGATGCCGGATCAGGTTGCCCCGGACGTGAAGGCGCGGCGGAACGCCATCCTCCGGGCCCTCGGCCAGGAGAAGAGCCTGGCGTTCCGGCAGCGGGCGGTGGGGCAGGTCCTGCCGGCCGTCATCCTGGCCGAGCGGGACCGGGCGACGGGGCGCCTCACGGCCCTGACCGACAACTACATCCCGGTCCTCGTGGAGGCGGAGGATCGGCTCCAGGGCCAGGCGGTCCACATCCGGGCGGAGGAGGTGACGGCGGCGCGGGTCATGGGGAGTCTGGTTTAAGGGAGGGCCCATCATGGGGCGCGGTACTGCACATCTCCCCGCAGGGCGGACCTACCAGTACTGGCTAAACGGCTCGGCCCTCGACAAGCGCCCGGCTCAGAAGCTCGCCGTGGTCGCCTGCATGGACGCCCGCCTGCACGTCCCGGAAGTCCTGGCCCTCCGGACCGGAGACGCCAACATCATCCGGAATGCCGGAGGGGTCGTGACGGAGGACGTCCTCCGCTCCTTGATCGTGGCCGTCCGGCTCCTGGGGGTCCGGCGCATCCTGGTCATCAACCACACCCACTGCGGCATGCTGCGCTTTCCCGAAGCCGCCTTCCGGAGGGCCCTGCGGCGGGTAACAGGCCGGGACCCGCGCGGAATCGCCTTCCACGGCTTCCCGCATCTCGTTCCCCACCTGCGGGAGCAGGTCCGGCGGATCCGCTCTTCGCCCTTCATCCCCCGGACGGTTGCGGTCAAGGGGCTGGTCTTCGACGTGCGAAACGGCGCCCTGCGGGAGGTCGCGTGACCTCCCGCCCCTCTCCTGGCGCCGCCCCCGAGCTCCCCACGCGCGACCGGTACACCTTCTCGATCCCGATGACGGTCCGCTGGGCCGACATGGACGTCCTCGGGCACGTGAACAACGCCAAGTACTTCACCTACCTGGAGTCAGCCCGGACCGCCTTCTTCGACGCGGTGAACCTGTGGAAGTTCCGGGAGCACCCCCGCCAGGGAATCGCGGTGGTGCACGCCGAGTGCAACTTCCGCCAGCAGGTCCGCTACCCGGCGGAGCTGGAGGTAGACCTCCGGGTGACCCGGATCGGGGAGAAGTCCTTCACCATCGAGTACGGGATCTTCCGGAAGGGGACCGACGAGGTGGTGGGGGACGGGAGCAGCATCGCCGTCTGGATGGACTTCGACGCCAGCCGGGCCCTGCCCCTCACCCCCGAGATGCGCCGCATCCTGGAGGCCTACCGGGGCCTGACAGCCTAGATGTGGCGATCCGAGGTGGGTCGTCCTCCTCGTCGGGCACTCGGCTGTACGGGCCGTGCCCGTAGCAGCCCGGAACCGTCAACGCGCGAAGGACCCCGCGTCACTTCTTCTCCTCGATCTTTCCCACCCGCTTGATCGCGTCGGCGAGCATCTTCGCATCCTTGTCCCAGAACTTCTGGAATTCCGGCGCGTCCAGGTAGGCCACCGGGGTCTCGAGCTTGGCCATCGCGGCCTGGAACTCTGGCACCTGCACCGCCTGGCCTACCGCTTCGCGCAGCTTGTTGACGACCGGCCCCGGCGTGCCCGTCGGGGCGAAGACCCCCGCCCAGATGTAGAACTCGATGTCGTAGCCCAGCTCCTTAAAGGTCGGCACGTCGGGGAGGGCGGCGACCCGCTTGGCCCCCCACCCGGCGAGCGGCCGGAGCTTGCCGGCCTTGATGTGGGGGAGGATCACGGCGGGGCCGGAGGCGAGGGCGTCCACGTGTCCCCCGAGGATCGCGGTCAGGGCGGGGCCTGCGCCGGCGTAGGGGACGTGCCGGAGCGTGACCCCGGCGGCGTGCGAGAACATCTCCGTGGCCATGTGCAGGGTCCCGTACACGCCCGAGGAGGAGAAGGAGATCTCCCCGGGGCGCCGCTTCGCGTCCTCCACGAGCTCTTTCACGCTCTTCCAGGGGCGGTCGGCGTGGACGACGAGAATCGTGGGATCGGCCGAAATGAGCGCGATGGGGGTGAGCTGGTCCATGGTGTAGGCCGGCTTGCGGTTGAAGAGCTTGTCGGCCTCCGGGATGATGGAGATGCTGGAGAGGGAGAGGAGGAGCGTGTAGCCGTCGGGCTTGCTGTTGGCCACGTAGGACATCCCGACCGCGCCCGCCGCGCCGGTCTTGTTCACCACGGCCACGGGACTCTTCAGGACCTTCTCCATGGCGGCCGCCACGGGGCGGGCCGTGAGGTCGGCCACGCCTCCCGGGGGGAACGGCGCGACCAGCGTGATCGGGCGGGTCGGGAACGGCTCCTGGGCCCCGGCCGCGAGCGGCAGCGCGAGGACCAATGCGAGCAGGGTCGCCGGCAGACGGGTCATCATGGGTTTTTCTCCTCTGCGAGGGGTGGCTTGGTCTCCAGGCCGAGGCGCCGCCGCCAGTCCAGGCCCCCGGTCAGCAGCGGCCGGAGGCTCAACAGCAGGACCGCGAGCCCCACGAGGAGCATGACGGCGGCGATCGGCCGGTTCACGAAGATCGCGTAGTTTCCCGAGGACATGGCGAGGGACTGGCGGAAGCTCATCTCCAGCATCGGCGCAAGCACCAGGCCCAGGACGATCGGGGCCGTCTCAAAGTCAAACTTCCGGAGCAGGTAGCCGAGGGCCCCCATCGCGGTCATGATCCAGATATCCACCACGCTCCCGTTCACCGCGTAGACGCCGAGGACGCAGAAGGTGAGGATCGCCGGGTACAGGAGCGGATACGGGATCCGCAGGAGGTTCACGAAGAGCCCGACGAGAGGCAGGTTCAGGATCAGAAGCACCACGTTGCCCACGTACATGCTCGCGATGAACCCCCAGAACAGCTCCGGCTGCTGCGCGATGAGGAGGGGCCCCGGGGAGATGCCGTGCACCATCATCGCTGCCAGCATGACGGCCGGGATCGGACCCGAGGGGACGCCGAGGGCCAGCATCGGGACGAAGGCCCCGGAGGTGGCCGAGTTGTTCGCCGATTCGGGCCCGGCCACCCCCTCCACGGCGCCGTGGCCGAAGCGCTCCGGGTGCTTCGAGAGGCGCCGCTCCACGGCGTAGGAGACGAAGGAGGAAATGATGTGGGCGGAGCCCGGAATGATCCCGATCAGGAAGCCGAGCAGCGTCCCCCGCCCGATGGGCCAGCCCGCCTCCCGCCATTCCTGGCGGGAGGGGAGGAGCTCGCGGAGCCTGGGTCGCATGACCGCGGGGGGCGTCGGCTGCCCGGCGGTCAGGAGGATCTCGGAGAGGCCGAACAGTCCGACGGCCACCGGGACGACGCCGATCCCATCCCCCAGCTCGACCAGACCGTAGTGGAACCGGAAGAAGCCGGTCATGTGGTCGATGCCGATCATGCCGAGGAGGAGCCCCAGGGCGGCCATGGCCAGCGCCTTCGCCATGGACCCGCCGCTCATGTAGGCGAGCACCAGGAGGCCCAACAGCAGGAGGGCGGAGTACTCCGGCGGCCCGAACCGGAGGGCGAAGCTGGCGAGGGGGGGCGCCAGGAACATGAGACCGAGGACGCTCGCCGTGCCGGCAACGTAGGAGCCGACGGCCGCGATCGCCAGGGCGGGCCCGCCCCGCCCCTTCCGCGTCATGGCGTACCCGTCGATGCAGGTCATCACCGAGGCGGCCTCGCCGGGGATCCGCATCAGGATCGAGGTGGTGGAGCCCCCGTACATGGCGCCGTAGTAGATGCCGGCCAGGAGCACGATGGCCGTGGTGGCGTCCAGACCGAAGGTCGCCGGCAGGAGGAGGCTGATGCCTGCGAGCGGTCCCACCCCGGGGAGCATCCCCACCAGGGTCCCGATGACGCATCCCACGAACGCGTAGAGGAGGACGGGGGGCGAGAGCGCGACGGAGAAGCCGAGGGAGAGGTCCTGCAGGGTCTGCAGCATCAGAACCCCAGCGGGCCGCGCGGGAGCGGTACCCGCAGCAGATCGCTGAAGAGGAAGAAGGTGCCCAACGCGAGGCCGAGGGCCATCGCCGCCACCACGGCGGGCCGCTTCCGTTCGACCAGCCCGAGGATGAAGGCGAGCAGGAGCAGGACCGTCACCCGGTAGCCCAGGCGCTCGAGGGCAAGAGCCGCGAACGCGCAGGCGCCCAGGATGGCGAGGGCGTGCCCCTTCTCCGGCCACGCGAGGGAAGCCAGCAGGGGGGACCCCCCACCGGCGAGCGCGACGAGGAGGCCCGCCGCCGCCAGCGCGATCGCCAGGAGCATCGGCATAGTCCCGGGGCCCGGCTGGTGGAGGCTCCCGAGGGGGAGGACGCGGGTCTCCCAGATCACCCCCAGGGAGAAGAGGAGGAGGACGAGACCGGCAACACGATCGGTCGTGAGCATCGGCGTGCGCTCCCCGAGGCGAGCCGGGGACGAAAGACCGTTGCGGGCTACGCGCGCTTGGCGGCGATGCTGGCGGCGGTGAGGGGACTGACGGTCCCCTTGCGGACCAGGACGTTCACGACGGCAGGCTTGCCCGAGGCCATCGCCCGCGCGAGGGCCGGGCGCAGGTCGGCCGGGCGCTCGACGAACTCCCCGTGGCCCCCCAGGGCCCGCATGATCTCGTCGTACCGGACGAGCCCGAGCTCGCAGCCGGCGATCTGCTCGCGCCCGTAGAGGGCGCCCTGGATCTCCCGCTCCATCCCCCATCCCTGGTCGTTGCCGACGACGATGACGGCGTTCAGGCCGAACCGAACCGCCGTGTGGAGCTCGAAGCCGTAGAAGCCCATCCCGCCGTCCCCCATGAAGATGAAGACCGGCGCCTCCGGGCGGGCCAGCTTGGCGGCGAAACCGAGCGGGAGGGCGGCGCCGACCGTCCCCAGGCCACCCAGGCGGATCCAGTGGCCGGGGCGGCGGGCCGGCAGGGTCATCCGGGGCCACTGGGGGAAGTCGCCGCCGTCAATGACGATGACCGCGTTCTCGGGCAGGAGGGCCCGGACCTCCCGGCAGAGGCGCAGGGGATGGAGCGGCGGCTCCTCCAGCGCTTCCCCCGCGGCCCAGGACTCCCGCCAGGCCTTCTGCTGCTGGCGAAGCTCCGCCAGCCACGGCCGTTCCTTCCACCCGCCCCGCCGTGCCGCCTCGGCCGTGAGGGCCTGAAGCGCGGCAGCCGCGTCGGCCACCACGGGGACCTGGATGGGCCGGTTCCGCCCGATCTCGCCCGGGTCAAGGTCAATCTGGGCGACGGCGGCCTCGGGAGCGAGGGCGCCCCCGAAGCGCAGCCGGAAGTCGAGGCGCTTGCCCACCAGGAGGACGAGATCGGCCGTCCGCAGGGTCCGGGCGGTCTCGTTCAGGACCGGGTCTGCGTAGCCGAAGCACAGGGGATGGTCATCGGAGATCAGGCCCCGGGCCAGGTCAATCGTGAAGCAGGGGGTGCGGGTCAGCTCGACGAACCGGGTGAGGGCATCCCCGGCCCCGGCCCAGAAGCCCCCGCTCCCGACAATGCAAGCGGGCCGCTCGGCGGCCGCCAGCCGCTCCACGATCTCGCGGACCGCGGCGGGGTCGGCATGCGGCGGGACCGGGGGCGGGGTTTCCGTCTCGGCCGGGGGGGCGTCCATCTCCCG
>DASYVA010000014.1 GCA_036000645.1 Candidatus Methylomirabilis sp. | reverse complement strand
TCCCGGGCTGGCGCTTCGCCGGCACGGTGCTGCTCCAGGAGCTCCACTACCGGTACAAGGTCGTTGACCGCATCTTGCACCCGGATCCGGTCCTGGTGGCGCTGGAGGGCCTGCGGGCCATCTTAGAGGTCGAGGTGCTGCGCTCCCCTGAGCCAATCCCGCCGGACTCTCCTGAGGAGGCAGCCGCCCGGGCGCTAGTGGACGCGGGTGCCTCTGGGGCCGCGGGTCCCCTCGGCCCGGCCCCCACCCCTCCGGCCCGGGCCATGCTCGACGGGGACCTGCTCGAGAAGGTCAGGGTCCAGCCGCTCGGCCGCGGGGAATATGAGATAAACACTGCCGACGTGGAATCCCTCCTGGAGAACGCCGGACGCGTCCTGGCCGACCTGGAGCCTTTCGTCATGCCCACCCTCTCTCTAAAGACAGGGTTCCAGTACCAAGTCACCTCGGCGGCGGCCGATGGGGTCTTGAGTCGGCAGGGATTCACGGTGACCGCCCCGAAGCTCGCCGAGCGGGCCGGGCTCCAAGTGGGTGACACGATCCTGAACGTCAACGGGCAGCCCGTGGACGGCTTCGCCAGTCTCTATCGGATCTTCCAGGCGGTGCGCCGGGACTCGGCCCTCCGCACGGTCCAGGTGGAGCTGGAGCGCCGGGGGAGCCGGCTCACCCAGACCTACCGGATTCGGTGAGGGCCGCTCCCCGGCACCGGATGACGGGCTGGCACGGGAGAGGGGCCAGCAGCTCCTGGGGGGCGGCGGAAGCCGATCCGCTTCAGGTCTCATCATCCTGGGGACGAGTACCGCGTTCACCTTGTCCATTGAAGTCCTGTTGAAGTCCTGTGAACTCGTGGAAGTCCCAGGGAATAGCGCGCTGGGGAACCCCGCGACCATGCAGCTGCCACGCGAGGTGGGACCCGAACGCGGGGCACTAGTCGGTTTTGGTCCGCATGGACCGCGCCGGCGGACGCTGGCGCCGCATTATGGAGGAGGCGATTGGCGACCTGACGGAGGAGTAGTCGGAAATCCATCGCAGGCGGTGCCGGATCGCCTCATCAATGACCGTATTCTGGCAGATGCCCTGGGCCAGCTCGAGACGTTTCATATCAACCTGAACCGAGTGGGCGGGCAGATGGCGCTCTCGCCGGGGCGCGTGCGCTCGCGCGCCAGGGAGCCATAAGGCCCCGGATGGCCCTGAAGGCCCCTGGTAATGGCGGCCAGAAGAGCCCTGGCGGGGCTTCCCGAACGGTCGTGGAGTCGGGCGAGGTCGGCTAGGGGACACCTAGCCAGCGGGACCCAGAAGTGGGTGAGCTGGATGCTGTAGATCTGGCTCACATTGCCAATTACCTGCTCGTAGTGCTCGACTATTCGGAGGCCCGGCTTCGGCCGCCGGACTTGTTCGCGCGCGTTGGTAGCCTGTCCCCTCCCGTATCCTCCTCTAGCGCCAGTAGTAGGTCGGTGCCAACACGATAGCCCTCGATACCGGTCCATTCTGGTCCCTTCTGGCTCACAGTGCTCCCGCTTCTTACCTCCCCTCCCCCGTTGCATTCTCAGCCCCCCCGGCCAACCCCCGCAGGCTCTACCGCCCCCCGCGGCCATAGCCCCGGTCTCCGGCTTCCCCCTCCAACCTC
>DASYVA010000013.1 GCA_036000645.1 Candidatus Methylomirabilis sp. | reverse complement strand
GACGGCGCTCTGTACCGCGCCAAGCACGAAGGCCGGAACCGGGTGGTCGTCGCGCACTGAGCCCCGCCAGACCCCTTCAATCGCAACGAACTGCCGATCCCCTTCCCGCGCGCGCCTCGCGGGGCTTGACAGGGCAGACCGGGGCGCGGTATGTATTGGTCCGTACCGGTACGATCCACCCTTCTTCCCGGGGGCGCGCCGTGCTCCGCCGCGCCGCTGCCGAGCCCCTCTACCGCCAGGTGCTCGATCATCTCACCGCCGAGATCGAGGCGGGCCGGCTGCGCCCGGACCGGCCGATCCCTTCCGAGCGGACCCTCGTGCAGCGGTTCCGGATCAGCCGGGCGACGGTCCGGCAGGCCATCGCCGAGGGGGTCCGCCGGGGGATCCTGCGCCGGGGGGGCGGCCGCGGCACGTTTGTCATCGACACCACTCTCCACCAGGAGCTGCCCGTTGTGACCAAGTTCCCGGAACTGGTCCGCCGGCTGGGCGGCACCCCGAGGATGCGCCTCCTCTCCCGGGTCCGGGACCTGGCGGACGTGCCGCTGGCGAGGGTCCTGGCCGTTGAGCCGGGCAGCCCGGTGGAGCGGCTGACCCTGATCGGCCTCGCCGACCAGTTGCCGCTCGCGGTGTACGAGGTCACGCTCCCGCAGCCGCTCGGGGGGCGCATTGCGGCAGCCGCCAGGAGCCGGCGGGGGGGCTTCTCGCTCTTCGACCTGTACGCCCGCCATGGGGCCAAGCCGGCGTACCTGGATCAGACCTTCGAGGCGCAGGTGGCCGGTCCGGAGCTCGCCGGGCAGCTCGGGCTCCGCCCGGGGCAGGCGGTCTTCGTCACCACCTCGATCACCTACACGGAGGATGGCCGGCCCATTGACGTCCGGCGGGCGACCTATCGTGGCGACCGCTACAAGTTCTCCTTGCGACGGCGCGTGGACTGAGCAGCCCGATTCCGGGGAAGGGAGGAGGGGCCATGCGAGTGCTGCGATGGCTGGTGCTGGGGGCCCTCGGCATTGCGGTAGGGACGGGATCCCCCTGGGCGGCGTCCCCGCTCACGGTCGCAGTGGACACCGAGGCGTTCCGAAAGGTGGAGGCGGAGGCCATTGCCCAGATGCTGCGGGCGATCGGCGTGGAGGCCGAGGTCCGGGTCTGGGAGGCCAGCGCGCTGCGCGACAAGGTCAAGAACGGCGAGCGGACGATGTACCTGACCGACTGGGGGAGCGCCTACTTCGATCCCTTCGATCTGGCGGAGCCGAAGTTGACCACCGGGGGCCGGGGCAACTTCTCCTTCTACGCCAACCCGGAGGTGGATGAGCTGCTGCGTGCGGCCAGTACCCAGGCGGATCCGAAAAAGCGGCAGGAGGCGTACGCCCGGATCCAGCAGGTGGTCTTCCAGGACGCACCCTGGATCTTCGGGTACTACCTCCAGGAGATCGAGGCCTCCTCCGCCAACGTGGAGAGCTGGGGGCCGGCGATGGACAGCCGGATCAACCTGCATCGGGTGGGGCTCCCGCGGGGGGACACGCTGGTGGTGGCGATGAACGCCGACAGCATCCCCACCCTGGATCCGGCCATGCACCGCTTGCGCTACGCCGAGACCGTGATCCGGAACATCTTCGACGGTCTGGTCACCCGCACGACGGCCGATAAGGTGGTGCCGGAGATCGCCGAGCGATGGGTCCAGGTGAGCCCCACGGTCTGGGACTTCAAAATCCGCAAAGGGGTGACGTTCCACAACGGCGATCCGCTGACCGTGCAGGACGTGCTCTTCACCTTCGACCGGGTGCTGCGAGAGGGGGCCATCGGCGGGAAGTCGTCCCCCCGGAAGGGCCTGCTGGGCCCCCTCGCCAAGGTCGAGGCGATCAGCCCGGACACCGTCCGGTTCACTCTGGCGAAGCCGTTCCCGCCGTTCCTCCAGGCGGTGGTCCACTTCCAGATCGTCCCCAAGGGCTACATCGGGAAAGTGGGCGACGCCGTGTTCGCCGAGCAGCCGGTGGGGGCGGGGCCGTTCCGGTTCGTGGGGGGGAAGCTGGACAGCCAGATCGTGCTGGAGCGGTTCGACGGGTACTACGGCGGCTCGCCCGCGATCCCGCCGGTCGGGCCTGCGCGCCTGAAGGGGGCGGTCTTCCGGATGATGCCGGAGCCCTCCACCCGCGTGGCCGCCCTCAAGGCGGGGGAGGTCCACATCATCCAGTCCGTCCCCCTGGACCTGGTCCCGGACCTGGAGAGGGATCCCCGGGTGTCACTCAAGACGGCGGAGGGGACCCGGGTGTACGCGGTGGAGCTGAACACCGCCAAGCCCCCCTTCAACGACGTCCGGGTCCGCCAGGCGGTGAACCACGCGATCAACTGGGATCAAATCTTGAAAACGATCTACCGGGGGTACGGCACCCGGCTGGCCACCGCCTTTCTGCCCAGCGGCTTCGGCTTCGACCCCACGGTGCGTCCCCATCCGTACAACCCCGCGAAGGCACGGGCGCTCCTGAAGCAGGCGGGGTACGCCGTGCGGGAGTAGCGCGGTGGGTGGGCGCGGGGCGGCGATCTGCCGGCGCATCCTGGGGACGGGCCCGCTCATCCTGGGGATGGGGGTGATCGTCTTCGCATTCATGCGCCTGCTCCCGGGCGATCCGGTGGACATCATGATGGGGAAGACCGGCGCGGTCTCGGCCGAGGAGATGGCCACGCTCCGGCGGGAGTTCGCCCTGGACCGGCCGCTCCCCGAACAACTGGTCCTGTTCCTCGCCCGGACGGTCCAGGGCGATCTGGGGACATCTTTTGTCAAGCGCCGGCCGGTGGCGGGCCTGATCTGGGAGACGCTGCCGGCGACGATCGAACTGGCGGGGACCGCGATCCTCCTCGCCCTGGCCCTGGCGGTCCCGGTGGGGGTCCTGGCGGCGGTCCGCCGGGGCTCCTGGCTCGACCGGATGAGCATGGCACTCACCTACCTCGGCGTGTCCATGCCGGCCTTCTGGCTTGGCATCGTGGCCATCATCCTCTTCGCGGTCAAGTTGGGATGGTTCCCCACCTCGGGTCGGGCCTCCGCGGCGGCCCTCCTGGTTCCGCCCATCACCGGGTTCCTGATGCTGGACGCGCTCCTCGCGGGGCGGCCGGCGGCGGCGTGGGATGCCCTCCGCCACCTGGCCCTGCCGGCGGCTGCCCTGGCCCTGGCCGTCGCAGCGATCCTGGCCCGGGTGGTGCGCTCCAGCATGCTGGAGGTCCTGCGCCAGGATTACGTCCGGACGGCCCGGGCCAAGGGCGCGGGGGAGATCCGCGTCCTCTTCCACCACGCCCTCCGCAACGCGCTGATCCCGGTGGTGACGGTCCTCGGCCTGCAGATCGGGGTCCTGCTCGGGGGCAACATGGTGGTGGAGACGGTCTTCAGTTGGCCCGGGATGGGCCGCCTGGCGGTGGACGCTATCTTCAATAGAGACTACCCGCTGGTGCAGGGCGTGGTGATGGTCTACGCGATGACCTTCGTCCTGGCGAACCTGGCGGTGGACTTGCTCTATACGGTTCTCGACCCCAAGATCACCGCATGAGGGATCCCCATGGCAGGCGAAGCCGTGACGCGGTGGGGGCTGGCGGCGGCCCTTCGCGAGCGGAGTGTGGTCCTGGCCGACCTCCTGCGACACCCGACGGCGTGCCTGGGGGGGATCCTGCTCGCCGCGTACGTCTTCGCAGCGGTCTTTGCCCCCCTCCTTGCGCCCCACGACCCGGAGCGCGCCGACCTGGCGCGGCGCCTCCTGCCCCCGGTCTGGGAGGCGGGGGGGGTGCGGCCCCACCTGCTGGGCACGGACCAGCTCGGGCGGGACCTGCTCTCCCGCATGATCTTCGGCGCCCGCGTCTCGCTCCTGGTGGGCCTGATCACGGTCGTCATCTCCCACCTGGTGGGGGTCGGGCTCGGCTGTCTGGCGGGCTACTACCGGGGGCCCGCGGACGCGGTCCTCTCCCGGCTCGCCGACCTGCTCCTGGCCTTCCCGTACCTGATCTTCGCCATCGGGGCCATGGGCATGATGGGCCCGGGATTCTGGAACCTGGTCTGGGCCCTGGCCTTCAAAGGGTGGGTGGAATTCTACCGGCTCGCGCGGGGCGACACGATGGCGGAGAAGGAGAAGGCCTACATCGAGGCGGCGCACGCCTTGGGCCGCCGCGACCTGGCCATCGTGGCCCGGGAGATCCTCCCCAACATCCTCCCCACGACGCTGGTGCTGGGCACCCTCCGCGTCGGGTACATGATCGTCCTCGAGGCGTCGCTCAGCTTCCTGGGCCTGGGGATCCCGCCCCGGATCCCGGCCTGGGGATCCATGGTGAACGATGGGCGCGGGGTGATGCTGACCGCCTGGTGGGTCTCGACGCTGCCGGGGCTGGCCCTGGTGGGGGCCGTGCTGGCCATGAACCTCCTGGGGGAGGGCCTGCGCGAGGCGCTGGATCCCCGCCTGCGCGGCCCCCGGGCTGCCCCCCTGCCGACCTCCTGAGGAGCGGATGCGTCCCTTGATCGGGATCACGGTCCACTGCGCGCCGTCCCCCGAAGGGGGTCACGCCTACGGGCTGGCCGCCGAGTATGCCGAGGCAGTGGCGGCCGCGGGAGGGCTCCCCCTGCTGCTCCCCGTTCTCCAGGACGCGGCGGCGCCGGACGCCATGCTGGCGCGGCTCGACGGCCTGCTGCTCAGCGGGGGCGGGGATCTGCCGGCGGAGGCCTTCTCCACCAGTCCGAGCCCGCCCCTCGCGGAGACGAACCCCGTCCGCTACCGCTTCGAGCGGGCGCTCCTCGGCGTCGCCCTGGCGAGCGACCTCCCGATCCTGGGCATCTGCCGCGGGCACCAGATGCTGAACGAGGCGGCCGGTGGGAGCCTCATCCTGAACATCGCTCTGGAGGTCCCGCAGGCCCTCGAGCACCGTCAGTCGGCCCCGGGATGGCAGCCGGCGCATGGCCTGCGGGTGGCGGAGGAGGGCCGCCTGGCCGGGCTGGACCTCCCCCGCCACGTGAACAGCTTCCACCGCCAGGCCGTCCGGGAGCCGGGGGCGGGATTCGTCGCGGTGGCCTGGTCGCCGGACGGGCTGGTCGAGGCCATCGAGACCCCCGGGCCCCGCTTCGCCCTGGGGCTCCAATTCCACCCCGAAAAACTCTGGCCCCGGGAGCCGGCGTGGCTCACCCCGTTCCGAGCCCTGGTCGTGGCCGCCGCTCACTGAGGGGATGGTGGAAATGCCGGATCGCCTGACGGTGCTGTCCCCCACGGGTCATCTGGGGTTCACACCGATCGAGACTGGAAGCTTCCAGGTCGGGGTGGAGCGGCGCCCCGATTTCCTCATTGCGGACTCGGGGAGCTGCGACATCGGCCCCCACCCGCTCGGCGCCGACGAGCACCCGAGCCCGCAGGCGTGGCAGCGCCACGACCTGGAGGTGATGCTGCTCGCCGCGCGGCGGCTCGGCGTGCCGATGGTCGTGGGCTCCGCCTCGGACACCGGGACGGACCGGGGGGTGGAGCAGTACGCGCGGATCATCCGGGAGCTGGCCCACGCGCACCGCCTCCCCGCCTTCCGCCTGGCCACGATCTCCGCCGAGGTGCGGCCGGAGGACCTCCTGCGCCGCTTGGAGGAGGGTCAGCGGATCGCCGGGCTGGATGGCCGGCCGGACCTGACCGTGGATGTCCTCAAGCGGACGAGCCGCGCCGTTGCGGTGATGGGCGTGGAGCCGATCATCCGGGCCCTGGACCTGGGAGCGGACGTCATCGTCGCCGGACGATCCAGCGACTCCGCCCTGTTCGCGGCGCCGGCCATCCGGGCGGGATTTCCGGAAGCGGCGGCCTACTACCTGGGGAAGGTTCTCGAATGCGCCTCATTCGCCGCCGAGCCGTTCATGGGGAAGGAGAGCATCCTCGGGACGGTCACGCACGAGGCGGTCACCGTGACCGCCATGCATCCGGGGCAGCGATGCACGCCGGCCTCCCTCGCCAGCCACGCCATGTACGAACGGGCCGACCCGTTCTTCGAGCGCCTGCCCGGCGGGGTCCTCGACATGACCCACTGCCGGTACGAGCAGCACGACGAGAAGACCACCCGGGTGACCGGGTTCGCATTCCGCCGGGATCCCGCGTACCGGGTGAAGCTGGAGGGGGCGGGCCGCGTGGGGGAGCGGGCGCTTTCCATCGCCGGGATCCGCGACCCCTACACGATCCGGCACATCGACCAGGTGATCGCCTGGGCCCGGGGGAAAGTGGAGGAAGCCTGGGGGCAGCCGGGGGAGCGGTACCGGCTCTTCTACCACGTGTACGGCCGGGACGGCGTCATGGGGGCGTGGGAGCCGCAGGCCGCCATCACGTCCCAGGAGCTGTGCCTGGTGGTGGAGGCGGTGGCGGACCGGTGGGAGGACGCCGAGATCATCTGCGCCCTGGGGACCCGCAACCTCTTCTATGCGCGCCTGCCGGAGGTCAAGGGCACCGCCGGGACGGCGGCCCTCATGATGGACGAGGTGCTGCGGGGGAAGCCCGGCTACGAGTGGACGGTGAACCACGTCATCGGCGTCCGGGATCCCCTGGAGTTCTTCCGCGTCACCGTCGCGGAGGTGACGGGATGAGGGGGACGCGCCCCCTGGTGGACCTGGCCAAGACCATCCGGAGCAAGAATGCCGGCGTGGATCAGATCACCTTCGACGTCATCTTCGCGGACCGCGCCAGCTATGACCTCGTCCGGAGGTCCCGCGCGCTCACCCGGGAGACCGTCGCCGCCCTGTACCGGATCCCGCCGGACCGGATCACGACCTTCGTCGAGTACGAGCCCGGGCTGGCCATCAAGTTCACGATCCGCCGGGACCGCCCGAGCGGCAGCCCGGGCGAGCGGGATGTCTTCGGCTCCCAGCAGTACCCCCCGCTCTTCCAGGTCCCCATCCCCGTGCCGGAATGAGGGCCCGAGGCTCCGCCCGCGCGCCGGACTGCCTGGACAACCCCTTGACGATTCCTGTAGACTACGGCTCTCCCGCCCACTGGACAGTGCCCGCGGGGGGATGAGGTGTCATCATGCATTTCTTCAGTGAGCACCGAATGCTTATCGGGCTGGGCCTGCTGGCGCTGGCGGCCGGGCTCGCCGGCGCGGGAGAGCCCGTTGCCCGCGACCTGCAGGCGGCGGCCGCCGCCGTGAATCAGGAGGCACGTGGGCCGGAGGGGAGGCAACACGTCATCACGGCCCTGGCGGCCCTCTTCGATCTCAGCGCGGACACCATCGAGGCCGAGCGCGCCGCTACCAGGCTTGCCTTCGGAGAGATCGCCATCGCCCACGCCATCGCCGAGGCGACGGGGGGCGCCCGGAACTTCCAGCAGGTCGTGGCCATGAAGGAGTCCGGCTTGGGATGGGGACAGGTCGTCCATGCCCTCCGCAACGAGGATCTCATCGCCGAGGAGCACCTGGGGGAGGTCGTGAGCCGGGTCCGCCGCACGGGAGCAGTCGCCGGCGCCCTCCGGGAGGCGGCTGCGCCCGCCGGAGGACGGGGCAGGGGCGCGGTCGCGGTGGCCGAGGCGAGATCAGCGAAGGGGGAGCGCGAATTCTCCGAGACCCCCGGGGGTCCTCCGGGAGGGGTCGGTTCGGGGGAGGATCGGGGTGCCGGCCGCGGCCGCGGGGGCGGGAGAGGGGGACACTAAGGCTGCTGCGCCCGGAGAGCGAAGAGCCGTCTTCCTCCAAGGTCCTGCTGGTGCTGGCGCTCGTTGCCATCGGCGGGGGCCTCTTCACCCCGCCGGCCGCCCCCGGTGCATCGCCGGTCCTCTTCGCATTGCTCGAGGAGGACCGGACGTACCAGGTCCATCCCGGTGATACCCTCGCGGACATCGCCCTCCGGCTGTCCATTCCCTGGCGCCGAATCGCCGAGCTGAACGACCTCACCGACCCCACCCGCATCGCGGCCGGCCGGCCCCTCCGCCTGCCGGGCCAGCGGATCCTCCCGGCGGGGCTCGACGATGGTCTGGTCATTAACCTTCCCGACCGGACCCTGTACCACTTTGCCAAGGGGATCCTGATCGCGTCCTATTCCGTGGGGGTCGGCCGGCCGAACTGGCCCACGCCGGTGGGAGAGTTCCGGATCACCGCCAAGGTTCAGAGCCCCACCTGGTTCGTCCCGAAGTCCATCCAGGAGGAGATGGAGGCGGAGCGGCAGGTCGTGAAGACCCGGGTCGAGCCCGGCCCCGACAACCCCCTCGGGGAGTACTGGCTGCAGCTCTCCCTCCGGGGATACGGGATCCACGGGACCATCGCCCCGGAGACCGTGGGCTGGTTTACCACCCATGGCTGCGTGCGCCTGCGGGCCGAGGACATCGAATCCCTCTATACGGCCGTCTCCACGGGGGCACGCGTGCTGATCCTCTACGAGCCGGTCAAGCTCGCCGCCGCCCCGGACGGCCGGGTCTTCCTCGAGGTCCATCCGGATCCCTACGGGATCTCCGGCGATCCCTTCGCCCGCCTCGGGGAGATCCTGGCCGCCCAGTCCCCTTCCCCCCACCTCGACTACGCCAAGGTCCAGGCCGCCCTCTGGGCGGCGGACGGCTTCCCCCGGCTGGTCGGGAGCCTCGGCCGGCCCGACGACTCCAGGTAAA
Organism: Candidatus Methylomirabilis sp.; assembly: GCA_036000645.1. Lineage (NCBI taxonomy): Bacteria > Methylomirabilota (SeqCode) > Methylomirabilia (SeqCode) > Methylomirabilales (SeqCode) > Methylomirabilaceae (SeqCode) > Methylomirabilis (SeqCode) > Methylomirabilis sp. (SeqCode). The sequence continues at coordinate 3,698 of DASYVA010000013.1, read as the reverse complement.
CGGGCTTGCGGAAGCGACCTCGCTGGGGCATCCTAGACGAGAGGGGCTGGTTCGCCCGCGCGCGACCGGGAGGGTCGTGTGGGGAGGGGCAAGATCGCCATCGCAGAACCGGAGGGATGCCCATGGCACAGTGCACGGTGAAGTGCGTCAAGCTGCAGCGCGACCTGCCCGGGCTCGACCCGGGAACGCCGCAGGGGAAGGCAGCCCTGATCATGGCGAAGGCCGTCGGCGGCGAGGAGCTCAAGAACCGGATCCAGGAGAACGTCTCCATGGAGGCCTGGAAGATGTGGATGGGGCATCTGACGATGGTGATCAATGAGTACCGCCTCGACCCGTCCTCCAAGGAGGCGGATGAGATCATCCGCCAGCAGATGGAAGACTTCTTCTTCGGGGAAGGGGCCGCGCTGCCGCCGGGGTATGTCCCCCCGCAGGCCAAGCACTAATGCAAACGACAGAATGCAAGTGGCAAGGTCCGGGTCCTGTCGCCGGCGCCGCCCCGGCCCCCGGCCCCCCTGGGGAACCCTCCCGTGGTTCCCCCCATCGGCCAAAGGCCGATGGGACCCCCCTCCGCACCGGGGGCCTTCGGGCGGCATCCGGCGCCACCCGGACGCTGTCTCACACAATTTATCTCGTTTGGATTAGGGTCCCCGGAGGGTCTTGAGGGCAGCCGTGTCCGCGAACGTGGTGCTCATTTCCACCTATGAGTTGGGGCGCCAGCCCTTCGGCCTCGCGTCCCCTGCCGCCTGGCTCCGGCAGGCGGGGGCCTCGGTCACGTGCCTGGACCTTGCCCAGGAGCGTCTGAACGAGGAGGCGGTGCGGGGGGCTGCCCTGGTGGGTTTCTACGTGCCGATGCACACCGCGACGCGCATCGCCTCGCGCGTAGTCCCCAAGGTGAAGGCGCTCAACCCGACCGCGCACCTCTGCTTCTACGGCCTCTACGCCCCCGTGAACGAGGGGTACCTCCGGGGGCTCGGCGCGGACACCATCCTGGGTGGGGAGTTCGAGGCCGGTCTGGTCAGCCTGCTCCGCCGGCTCCAGGGCGGCTCGGGCGGAGGGGGCGGCGCCCCGCAACCGGAGCCCCGGATCTCGCTGGCCCGACAGCAGTTCCTGGTCCCGGACCGAAGCGGCCTCCCGCCCCTCTCGCGCTACGCCACCGTGGATCTGGGGGACGGCCGGCGGCGCACGGTCGGCTACACCGAGGCCAGCCGCGGGTGCAAGCACCGCTGCCGGCACTGCCCGATCGTCCCCGTCTACGAGGGGCAGTTTCGGATCGTGCAGCGCGACGTGGTGCTGGAGGACATCCGCCGCCAGGTCGCCGCGGGGGCCCAGCACATCACGTTCGGGGACCCGGACTTCTTCAACGGGGTCGGCCATGCGCTGGCCATCGTGCGGGCGCTCCACGCGGCGTACCCGACCCTGACCTACGACGTGACCATCAAGATCGAGCACCTGCTCAAGCACGCGCAGCACCTGCCAACCCTGCGGGGGACCGGCTGCCTCTTCGTGACCAGCGCCGTGGAATCCGTGGACAACCGCATCCTTGCCCTCCTGGAGAAGGGGCATACGCGGGAGGACTTCCTCCGGGTCGTGCGGCTCTGCCGGGAAGCGGGGCTGGTCCTGGTGCCGACCTTCGTCACGTTCACGCCCTGGATCTCGCTCGAGGGCTACCAGGAGCTGCTGTGGCAGCTCGCCGAGCTCGACCTCATTGAGCACGTTCCGCCCATCCAGCTGGCGATGCGCCTCCTGATCCCGGCCGGCTCGAAGCTGCTCGAGCTCCCTGAGGTGCGGGACCTGGTGGGGGAGTTCGACCCGGCTGCCCTCGTGTACCCCTGGAAGCACCCGGATCCCCGGATGGATCGGCTCTCCGAGGAGGTCTTCGCGCTCGTGAAGGACGCGGAGGCCATGGGGGAGAGTCGCCGGGAGATCTTTGCCCGGGTCTGGGAACGCGTGGAGCGGACGGGAAGTGGCAGCCTTCGGCGGCCGCCGGAGGCCCACCGGGGGCGTCCTCGGGCCACCATCCCCTACCTGAGCGAGCCCTGGTACTGCTGAGCGGAGCCCACCGCGGAGCAGGTGGCTCCGTTCTGAGTGGAGCGAGGATGAGCGGCGACACCCGGCGGCTCCTGCTCCTCTTCAGCACGACCGGCTACGAGGCCGGGGACTTCGCGGCCGCGGCCGAGAAGCTCCACGTCGCCTGCGTCTTCGGCTCCGACCGCTGCCACGTGATGGAGGACCCCTGGCAGGACGGCGCGCTGCCGCTCCACTTCGAGGACCCCGGGGGGAGCGCCCGGACGATTCTGGAGTATTCTCGGACCACGCCGGTCCACGCGATCGTGGCGGTGGGGGACCGGCCGACCGTCACGGCGGCCCTGGCGTGCCGGGCCCTGGGCCTCCCCCATAACCCACCGGAAGCAGTTGAGGCTGCGCGCAACAAGTTCCTCGCCCGCCAGCGTCTCCAGGCCGCCGGCCTGGCGGTCCCGCCCTTCGCCCGCTTCCGGATTGACCAGGACCCCCGCGATGCCGCCCGCCAGGTTCCGTTTCCGTGCGTCCTGAAGCCTCTGGCGCTCTCCGCCAGCCGGGGGGTCATTCGCACGGACGATCCCGACGCGTTCGTGACCGCCTTCCGCCGGATCGCCGCGCTCCTCCGCAGCCCGGAACTCCGCGTGCTGCGCGAGGAGGCGCACGACTGGATCCTGGTGGAGGGGTTCATTGAGGGGCGGGAAGTTGCTCTGGAGGGGCTCCTGGATCGGGGCCGCGTCCGGCTGCTCGCCCTCTTCGACAAGCCGGACCCGCTGGATGGCCCCTACTTCGAGGAGACCATCTACGTGACCCCGTCTCGCCTGCAGCGCGGTGTCCAGGAGCAGATTTTCCGGGCTACGGAGCAGGCCGCCGGTGCGCTCGGCCTGGTGCACGGGCCGATCCATGCCGAGCTCCGGCTCAGCCCGGCCGGCCCGCGGGTCCTGGAGGTGGCCGCGCGCTCCATCGGCGGCCTCTGCTCCCGGGTCCTCCGCTTTGGGACGGGCCTCTCCCTGGAGGAGCTGATCCTCCGCCACGCCTTCGGCATGGACGTCGGACCCTTCCACCGCGAGGCTTCCGCGGCAGGCGTCATGATGATCCCGATCCCCGAGGCCGGAGTCTATCGCCGGGTCGAGGGACTCGAGGAGGCCCGGCGGACGGCCGGCATCGAGGAGCTCACGATCACCGCCAAGGAGGGCCAGAAGCTCCTCCCCTTGCCCGAAGGCTCCAGCTACCTCGGGTTCATCTTCGCCCGGGGCACCTCCCCAGAGCAGGTGGAGGACGCCCTGCGGCGGGCCCACGCGCAGCTCCGCTTCGAGATCGTCCCCAGCCTGGATGTGACGCCGAGCCCCTCCTCCTCCGAGCCAGCGGCCACCGCCCGTTGATGTTTGCCCGCCCGGCTGCTCTGGGGGCCGCCCCCGGGCGGACGGAGCGGTCCGGGCCAGCCGGCCTGATCGACCTTCCCGTCTTTCCCGACCGGCCGAGCGGGTCGCGGCAAAAGGCCCGTTCTGACCCCGACGAGCCACTCCCCGCGGTTGAACGTGTTACTTTTTTCCCCTGGCGATAGCGCGGTGGCCCGGCCCTTCACCAGACCCGAGTTGCTGTCCCCCGGCGCCGTAAGGGCTTATGCGCCCTGCCGTCCCACCTGCCTCTCGCCTCCCGTGCTCTTCCGCGGCATGGAATTT
>DASYVA010000012.1 GCA_036000645.1 Candidatus Methylomirabilis sp. | reverse complement strand
TCCCCCAGGAAGAAATAAGACCCGATCTCCGTGGAGAGGATGGTCGTGTTCTTCCCGAACCAGCCGATCCCGGCGCGTGCGGCGAAGTCCCGCTCCAGGACAGGGCCGGCGTCCACATAGGCCCGGGCCTGGACGGGATGCCCGACCGCCCCCTCGAGCGCCCGATGGAAGACGGCGAGGCGCTCTTCCAGGATTCCGTGATAATCATCCCCCCAGGCGTAGCGGGCGATCCAGCCCTTGAGGCCCTCGTTGCTGGTAGGCCGCCGGTGGGGGGTGTAGTAGTTCAGGGCCACCGAGATCACCGACTTCGCCCACGGGAGGAACGAGCCAGGGTGCCGGCGCCTGGTCTCCGTCCGGGACAGGTAGGCCATCTCGCCGGCATACCCCTGCTTGAGCCACTCGGCAAAGGAGGCCTCGTGGGGGGGCGGGGTGGCCGGGGAGATCCCCACCAGGTCGAACCCTTGCCGCCGCCCCAGGTCCTTGACCAGGCGCGCGAGGCGCTCCGGGTCGGTCACCGGCTCGGTCGGTCGCGGATGCATGGAGAGACTATGACACAGGGCCCCGCCGCGCCGCAAGCGCAGGAGTTTCGCGTTGGCCAGGCCTTTTCCGTTGTGCTAGGCTTCCCGGTGCGGGACGCGTTTTCGGAGGCAGACGTGGACCTTGAGACCGTCCGGCAGTTGCTCGAAGCCGTCCAGGCCGGCACGACCGGCATCGAGGAGGCCCTGACCCGCCTGAAGTCCCTCCCGTTCGAATCCCTCCCCTACGCCACGGTGGATACCCATCGGGCGCTGCGCCAGGGCTTTCCCGAGGTCATCTTCTGTGAGGGGAAGAGCCCGGAGCAGGTCGCCGGCATCGCCGAGCGCCTGTTAGCCGGAGGCAGTCGCCTCCTGGCCACCCGCGCGACCCCGGCCATCCACGAACGCATTCGAGCCGTGGCACCCGACGCCGTCTTCCACGAACAGGCGCGAGCCGTCACCGTCCGGCGAGGGGACGACGGGCAGCGGGTGGGGCGGGTTCTCATTCTCACCGCCGGGACGGCCGACATCCCGGTAGCCGAGGAGGCCGCGGTCACCGCCGACCTCCTGGGGAGCCACGTCGAGAGCGTCCACGACCTGGGGGTGGCGGGGCTCCACCGGCTGCTCGCCCAGGTGGAGCGCCTCCGGGGCGCTCGCGTCCTCGTGGCGGTGGCCGGGATGGACGGGGTCCTCCCCAGCGTCGTCGGGGGCCTGACGGACCGGCCGCTCGTCGCGGTCCCCACCAGCGTCGGGTACGGGTCCTCCCTCGCGGGGCTCGCGGCCCTCCTGACGATGCTCAACTCCTGCGCCGCCGGCACCGCCGTGGTGAACATCGACAACGGCTTCGGCGCCGGCGTCCTCGCCCACCGGATCAACGCGCTCGGCGCGTGAAGGGACGGATGCGCATCGCCTACTTCGACTGCTTCTCGGGGGTCGCCGGCGACATGATCCTCGGCGCCCTGGTGGACGCCGGCGTGCCGCTCACCGTTCTGAAGGAGGCGGTGGCCGCCCTCGGCCTTCCCGGCCTCGAGGTCGAGGCCCGGAAGGTGATGCGGGGGGGCTTCGCCGCGACGAAGGTGGACGTTCTGACCGGGGAGCCGTCCGGACAGGCCGACCCCGGGCTCATTCGTCCCGGCGCCGGCCACCGCCACGGGCACCGGAGCCTGCCGGACATCCTGGCGATCCTGCGCGAAAGCCGCCTCCCGGAGGCGACCCGCGAGCGGGCCGCGGCGATCTTCACCCGCCTGGCCGCAGCCGAGGCGGCGGTCCACGGGAGCTCGCCGGAGGCTGTCCACTTCCACGAGGTGGGGGCCCGCGACGCCATCGCCGACGTGGTCGGGGCCGTCGCCGGCCTCGCCGCCCTCGGCGCCGACGGGGTCGAGGCCTCGCCCGTCAATCTGGGCGGCGGAAGGGTCGCCACGGCCCACGGCACCCTCCCCGTCCCCGCTCCCGGGACGCTGGAGCTCCTGAAGGGCATCCCCTGCTACGGAAGCAAGGTCGAAGCCGAGCTCACGACCCCCACCGGCGCGGCCATCCTGGCCACCGTGGCCGGAGCCTTCGGCCCGCCCCCGCTGCTCACGGTCCGGGCCGTCGGCTACGGGGCCGGGAGCCGGGAGCTTGCCGGCCAGCCCAACTGCCTCCGGCTCCTCGTGGGGGACGCGCCCGACGCCGCCGCGACCGACGAGGTGGCCGTCCTCGAGGCGAACATTGACGACATGAACCCGCAGCTCTTCGAGCCGCTGATGGAGGAGCTATTCGCGGCCGGGGCGCTGGACGTGTACCTGACGCCGGTCATCATGAAGAAGTCCCGGCCGGCGACGGTGCTCACCGTCCTCGCCGAGGCGGGAGCGGAGGGCCGCCTCGCCCCCCTCATCCTGCAGGGGAGCACGACGTTCGGCCTGCGGGTGAGCCGGCGCGGGCGACTCAAGCTCACGCGGGAGATCCGGACGGTCGAGACCCCGTACGGTCCGGTGGCGGTGAAGGTGGGGCAGCTCGGGGAGCGGGTGGTGCAGGTGAGCCCGGAGTTCGAGGACTGCCGGCGGCTCGCGGCAGCCGCGGGCATCCCGGTCCGGACGGTCCTCGACGCTGCCCGGGAGGCCGCCCGGCGGCAGATGCAGGCTGGAGGATAGGCCCATGCCGACCATGCTGGAAGAGGCAGTGGCCCAACTCGATCAGGTTGCCGCGCAGATCAAGCTCGAGGAAGGGCTCCACAAGCGGCTGCGGCGGGCGCAGCGGGCCCTCATCGTCTCGGTCCCGACCCGGATGGACGACGGCCGGGTCGAGGTCTTCGAGGGCTACCGGGTCCAGCACGACAACTCCTTCGGCCCCACCAAGGGGGGCGTCCGCTACCACCCGGACGTCAACCTGGATGAGGTCACCGCCCTGGCGATGCTCATGACGTGGAAGTGCGCCCTGATGGGCCTGCCCTACGGCGGGGCCAAGGGCGGGGTCCGGTGCAACCCGCCGACCATGTCCCAAGGGGAGCTGGAGCGGATGACCCGCCGGTACACTTCCGAGATCGTCCTCCTCATCGGGCCGGAGCTGGATATCCCCGCCCCCGACGTCTACACGAACGAGCAGACGATGGCCTGGATGATGGACACCTACAGCATGCAGCGAGGGATCACGGTCCCGGGCGTGGTGACGGGCAAGCCGGTCCTCCTCGGAGGCTCGCTCGGGCGGCGGGAGGCCACGGGGCGGGGCGTCAGCTTCGTGACCGCCGAGGCGGCCCGCGAGCTGAAGATCAGCCTCGCGGGGGCCACCGTCGCGGTCCAGGGGAAGGGGAACGTCGGCGGGGTCGCGGCGCGGCTCCTGCAAGAGGCTGACTGCCGGATCGTCGGCCTCTCCGACTCGAAGGGCGGGATCCATAATCCCAAGGGGCTCGACATCCCCCGGATCCTGCGGTCCCTCCAGGAGGGCGCACGGCTCGCGGAGATTCCGGACACGGACAAGATCTCCAACGAGGAACTCCTCGGCCTGCCCGTGGACATCCTGATCCCCGCCGCGCTGGAGGGGGCGATCCACGAGCGGAACGCCGGGTCTGTCCGCGCCCGGCTCGTGGTGGAAGGGGCCAACGGCCCGACGACCGCGGCAGCGGACCGGATCCTGGAGGGGAAAGGCATCCGCGTGGTCCCGGACATCCTGGCCAATGCCGGCGGGGTCACCGTCTCCTACTTCGAGTGGGTCCAGGACCTGCAGTTCTACTTCTGGCGGGAGGAGGAGATCAACCAGCGCCTGAAGGAGATCATGGTGGGGGCCTTCCGGCGGGTCTGGGACTACGCGGGGGAACAGCGGATCCCGATGCGCCTCGCCGCCATGAGCCTCGCCGTGAAGCGGGTGGCGGAGGCCCACCGGCTCCGCGGCCTCTACCCGTAATCCTCCCGGA
>DASYVA010000011.1 GCA_036000645.1 Candidatus Methylomirabilis sp. | reverse complement strand
GAAAAAGGCTAGCGTCGAGCCCGCCGAAGCGGCAACGCGACGTGGTGGGTACGGTACCGGTGTGAACACGAACCGCTTGATCGACGAGACGAGTCCCTACCTCCTGCAGCACGCCCACAACCCCGTGGACTGGTCCCCCTGGGGAGAGGAGGCCCTCAAGAGGGCCAAGGCGGAGGACAAGCCCATCCTCCTCAGCATCGGCTACGCCGCCTGCCACTGGTGCCACGTGATGGAGCGCGAGTCGTTCGAGGACCCCCGGATCGCGGAACTGATGAACCAGCACTTCGTCTGCATCAAGGTGGACCGGGAGGAGCGGCCCGACCTGGACCGGATCTACCAGAGCGCGGTGCAGATGATGGGGGTGCACGGGGGCTGGCCCCTCACGGTCTTCCTCACGCCCGACGGCGAGCCGTTCTACGGCGGGACCTACTTCCCGCCCGAGGACCGGCATGGCCTGCCCTCCTTCACGCGGGTCCTCCTCTCGGTCGCCCGGATCTGGCGGGAGGAGCGGGGCGAGGTCCGGACCGCCGTCGGGCAGTTCCTCGAGGGCCTGAGCCACCTCAACCGCTTCCCGGCCTCCTCGGCCGAGCCGAACGCGGCGGTGGTGGAGGGGGCGGTCCGCGCCCTCTCGCGCACCGTCGACCCGGTCCACGGCGGCTTCGGCCGGGCCCCCAAGTTCCCCCACCCCTCGGCGCTCGAGCTCCTCCTGCGGGCCGGCGCGCGCGGGGACCGGTTCTCCCTGGACATGGTCACCCTCACCCTTCGGAAGATGGCCGAGGGGGGGATCTACGATCAGGTGGGCGGGGGGTTCCACCGCTACTCGGTGGACGCGCGGTGGCTCGTTCCCCACTTCGAGAAGATGCTCTACGACAACGCGCAGCTCATCCCCGTCTACCTGCACGCGCACCAGGTGACCGGCGACCCCCTCTTTGCCCGGATCGCCCGGGAGACCGTCGGGTACGTCCTCCGGGAGATGACTCACCCGGACGGCGGCTTCTACAGCACCCAGGACGCGGACAGCGAGGGGGAGGAGGGGAAGTTCTTCGTCTGGACGAAGGAGGAGATCTTCCGGGTGCTGGGGCCCGAGCTGGGGGAAGTCTGCTGCCGGGCGTTCGGCGTGAGCGAGGCCGGGAACTGGGAGCACGGCAAGAACATCCTCCACGTGGTGGCGACGCCGGAGCAGCTCGCCAACCGGTTCGGGAAGAGCCCCGAGGAGATCGCGATGCTCCTCGGGCAGGTCAAGTGCAAGCTCTTCGGTGCGCGGGATGCCCGGGTCAAGCCGGGTCGGGACGAGAAGATTCTCACCGCCTGGAACGGCCTCATGATCTCGGCCTGCGCGGCGGCCGGGGCCACCCTGGGCCACGGGGCGGCGCTCGAGGCGGCCGTGCGGGCGGCAGACTTCATCGAGCGGCACCTCACCCGGGACGGGCGGCTGCTCCGGACCTGGACGGCGGGGGAGGCGAAGCTCGGCGGCTACCTGGATGACTACACCTTCCTCACGGCGGCGCTCCTCGACCTGTACGAGGCCACGCTGGACTCCCGCTTCTTCACACGGGCGGAGGCGCTGCACCGCCTGACGCTCGAGCAGTTCTGGGACGAGGCGGAGGGGGGATTCTTCTTCACGGCGAAGGACCACGAGCGGCTCGTGGCTCGGATGAAGTCGGCCTCCGACGAGGCCATCCCCTCCGGGACGGCGGTGGCCACGCTGAACCTCCTCCGGTTCGCCGCGGCCCTGGGGGAGGAGGCCTACCGGCGGATGGCCGACCGGGTCTTCCGCTCGCTGCTCCGGCCGATGGAGCAGACCCCATCGGGCTTCGCGCACCTTCTCCTGGCCCTCGACTTCGCGACCCGCGGCCCGGTGGAGGTGGTCCTGGTGGGACCGCGGGAGGCGCCCGCCACGCGGGCGATGGTGGAGGTCGTCCACCGCCGGTACCTGCCGAACCGGATCCTGGCCCACGCGGATCCGGGAGCACCCGCCCCCGCCTTCGCGGGACCCCTCCTGGAGGGCAAGCGGGCCGTGGACGGCCAGGTGACGGCGTACGTCTGCCGGAACTTCACCTGCTCGGCGCCGGTCACGGACCCCGGGGCCCTCGGGGCGCTCCTGGAGCAGGGCGCGCCGGAGGCGGGGCCGGCCGGCCGGCCGGCCGGCTAGCAGCGTTCGCGCGT
>DASYVA010000010.1 GCA_036000645.1 Candidatus Methylomirabilis sp. | reverse complement strand
TACCACTTCGTGCAAACGACGCGGGGCTGCCCCTTCCAGTGCGAATTCTGCGACATCATCATCACCGACGGGCGGGTGCCCCGGCTCAAGACGGTCTCCCAGGTGCTGAAGGAGATCGAGACCATCGCCGCCCTGGGCGGGAAGTACGTCAGCTTCTCGGACGCCAACTTCATCGGGAACACGAAGTACGCGGAGCAGCTCCTCAAGGCCCTGGTGGAGTTCGGCCGGGCTCACGGTTTCCCCCTGCACTTCTCCGCCGAGATGACCATCAACGTCGCCGAGAAGCCGCACCTGCTCGCGCTGCTCCGCGAGGCGAACTTTACCGGCATCTTCGTCGGCATCGAGTCCCCACGGATCGATAGCCTGGTCGAGACCAAGAAGCGACAGAACGTCCACAAGCCGCTCCTGGAGAGCGTGCGGAAGATCCAGTCCCATAACCTGATCATCACGGCCGGCATGATCGTCGGCTTCGACCACGACGACGTGCGGATCTTTCAGGAGCAGTTCGACTTCCTGACGGAGGCCGGGATCCCGTTTACGACCTGCGGGGTCCTGACCGCGATCGAGAAGACCCCCCTGTACGCCCGCCTGGAGCAGGAGGGCCGGCTCCTGCCCTACGACTCGGCGGTGATCCGGGGCCACGGGGCCGCCGACCTCAACTTCGTCCCGAAGGGCATGACCGTGGAGGAAGTCCACCGGGGGTACAACTGGTTGATCCGGGCCCTCTACAAGTCCGAGAACTACGGGGCGCGGCTCACGCAGGCCCTGCGCCAGTTCCTCCCCCACCGCGACCTGACCCGGCAAACCGTGCGCCAGTTCGACTGGGGCCTGATCCATGTGGTGCCCCGGCTCATCCGCTATTTCCTCCTGACGCGTTCCCGGGTCCGGCGCCGGCTCTTCCTCCGGACCCTCTGGCAGACGATGCGGTCGGGGCCCTCCCTCGCCAAGCTCGTCAATGCTCTCGCCTACATGATCGCGCACAAGCACTTCCACGAGTACGTGACCGTCGCCCACGGCGATCCCGAGACGGTCGGCCCCCTCTCCCCCTTCACCGAGGCGTCGGCGGCCACGGAGTGGTGGCGGGACGCCTTCAACAAGGAGTCCGTGAAGCGCCTCCGCCGCGAGCTGTACGCCGGCGCGCAGGGGGTGCTCGGCGTCGGCCGCCGCCTCCGGGGGGCGGTGGCCGTCCCGGAGGCACTCCTCACCGACACGGCGGGGCAGTTCCTGCGGCATTACCTGAACGAGCTAGGGGTGGAGGTGGTCCCGGTAGCGGCAGCAGCCGTCTCCCGCCTCCGCGATCGAGTGGATCTCCTCGTCCTGCCCATCCTCGGGTCGGTGCGCAAGGGGCGCGAGGAGCTGCACCAGCGACTCCAGCAGCTGCATGAGCGTGTCCAGACGGAGCTGGACCGGCTCCCGGAGGTGGTCCACTTTTCGCTCGACGGGGACCGCCGGGCGGTCTTCGAGGGCTTCGCGCGCATCGGGCTCACTTTCACGCGCCGGATCCCGCGCCTCCACCAGGCGTACCAGAAAGCGGTCGAGGCGGTCATGGTGCCGAGCGCCAGGCCCGCGGCGCGCTCGGGGCTGCTCGAGACCTCGTAGCGGCGTCCCGGCCTGCGGCGGGACAGCCTTGCAGACGCGCCGCTTCCGAGACGCGCTGGGCCGCGAGGTGCCGGTCCCGTATCCCCCCCGGCGCGTCGTCTCCCTGATCCCCAGCGTGACCGAGATCTGTTTCTCTCTGGGGGCCGGCGACCGGCTCGTCGGGGTGACGAAATTTTGCACCGAGCCGCCCGCCGGCGTGGCCGGGAAGGTCCGGGTGGGCGGGGAGAAGAACCCGGACCTGGACCTCATCCGTCGGCTCCAGCCCGATCTGGTCATCGCGAACGTGGAGGAAAACCGGAAGCCGGACGTCGACGCCCTCGCCGAGTCCGACATTCCGGTGTACGTCATCTACCCGCGGGGCGTGGATGAGGGGATTGCGCTCCTCAGGGCCCTGGGGGAGCTCTTGGGGGTCGCCGCCGCCGGGGAAGCCCAGGCCGCCCGGGTGGAGGCGGCGCGGGAGCAGGTCCGACGGCTCCGGGCGGGGCGCGCGCCGTTGCGGGTCTTCTGCCCCATCTGGAAGAATCCCTGGATGGCGTGCAACCGGGATACCTATGTGCACGATGTCCTGGTCACCTGCGGCGGCGAGAACATTACGGCGGATCGCCCCGAGCGGTACCCCCGGGTCACGCTGCAGGAAGTGGAGGCCGCGGCCCCCGAGGTGATCCTCCTCCCCGATGAGCCGTTCCGGTTCGGCGCCAAGCACCTTCCGCTCTTCAGTGCCTTCCCAGGCATCCCCGCCGTCCGGGACGGCCGGCTGTACTGCATTGACGGGAAGTGGATCTCCTGGTACGGTCCCCGGATGGCGGAGGGCCTCCCGGCCTTGACCCGGGTGATCCTGGGCGAACCGGCTGCGCCGGGCGGGCGGGCGGCGGGCACTTGATCCGAAGGGTCGAGCGAGGTGCGGACATGGGCAAGCTGGTGAAGGTGGCACAGACGGCGGACTTGAACCCGGGCGAGGGGAAGACCGTGGAGGCCGATGGCACGCCCATCGCCCTGTTCAACGTGGGGGGCGCGTTCCACGCCATTCACAACACCTGCCTGCACAAAGGTGGCCCCCTGGGGGAGGGATTCCTGGAAGGCCAGGTGGTCACCTGCCCCTGGCACGGCTGGAAGTACGACTGCACGACCGGGGTCTCCAAGACCAACCCGGCGGCGAAGGTCCAGGTCTTCCGTGTCAAGGTCCAGGGCAGCGACGTCTTCGTGGAGCTCCCCTAGCGCCGGGCCAACTGACGTCGCCTCACGTCGTTCTGGGTACCCGCTCCTCCCTCGGGCCTCGTGATGCTCGTCATCTGGCTCGGCACGCCGGCGTCCGGCGTTCGCTGGGGGCCGGGCGCTCCCCGTGCAGGTTCCTCCCGAAAGGTCCCCGTGCCTGGCGTTGCGGCGGCCGCCCTGGGCGCGCTGACCCACTTTGCGGTCGGCGGCCTCTGGGCCCAGACGCTCATTCCCCTTTCAGCCATCCGGCGAGGCTTCTTCGCCATCTGCTCTCTCAGTCTGCTCGCGGTCGAGGGTCTGGTCCTCTGGGTCCTGGCAGTGGCGGCGGGAGAGGGGGCGGGGGGCGCCCGACCGGGGCTCGCCCTGCTGGGCCCAGCCGCCTTCGCGGCCTCCCTCCTGTCCTATCTGCTTTCCCTCGGTGTGGCGGGGGAGCGGGGGATCCGCCTGGCCCGGGGCGTTGCTCTTCTGCTCGGGGGTGGGCTCCTCGTGCTGGGGGCCTGGGGAGACGGGGATGGGCTGGGAGTCCTGGGCTTTCCCCTCCGCCTCGGTGACGCGGTCCTGGGGGCGGCGCTCCTCGGCCTGGCCTTCGTGGGGATGCTTCTCGGCCACAGCTACCTCAACGCCCCGCACCTTCCCCTCCGACTCATTGACCGCCTCAGCCGGGCCTTCCTCTGGGCGGTCCTTGCCCGGGGATGCTACCCGATCGTGGCGGGAGCGCTCCTGTGGCTCGCGGGGGGGCTGGCCCCGGGAGAGGCCCTGGGGGGGCTCCAGGAGCACTTCCTCCTGGTCATCCTGCGTCTGGGGGTGGGGGTGGGAGGGAGCCTCACCGCCGCGCTGATCATCCGGAACAGCCTTCGTCTCCCCAACGTCCAGGCGGCGACGGGGTTCTATTACGTGGCGATGCTCACCGTATTCCTGGGGGAGGTGCTGGGGGGGTTCCTCCGCGGCCTCGCGGACCTCCCCCTCTAGCGGGTGCCGTGGAGCAGCGACGCGGACCGAGCCTGCCAGGGTTCCTGTTCGGGGCCTCCTGGATTGTCATCGCCGTGGTCTTGTTTGCGACCATGGTAGCGGGGTATGCCCGCCTGTTCGGCGTGACCGGGACCCTCTTCGCCATATCCGTTCTCCCCCTTTCCGCCCCTGTATACCCATTCCTTGCCTGGTATCTCGAGGGGACCTTCCCTTGGCTCTGGGGGCTCGGCCTCCTGGTGGCGATCGGGATGGGGAGGATCCTTTTGGCGGACTGACATCACCCTGTGCACGGGGGGGTGATCGTGTACGGGGGCCATGGGGCGGCATCCGGCGCCACCCGGACCTTTTGTCACGAAACTTCTATCGTTTGTATTAGCGCAATTTTCGGAGAACGTGCAGGCTTCCGGGAGGGTCCTCGGACGGGGTGTCCGCTGGAATGGTAGTTCGGGTGATCTAGGGCAGGTTCGTGGAGCCCATGAGGGAGGTGTCGATGCCCTTGGCGGCTTGGCGGCCTTCGGCGATGGCCCAGACGATCAGCGATTGCCCGCGCTGCATGTCGCCGGCGGTGAAGACCCCCGGCACGCTGGTCATCCAGTTCTCGTCCCGCCAGACATTGCCCCGCTCGGTCAGCGTGACGCCAAACTGACCCAGCATCCCGTCCCGCTCGGGCCCGAGAAAGCCCATAGCCAGAAGGACAAGGTCCGCGTCCATCTCGAACTCGCTGTCTGGAATCTCCCGCATGGTCCGGCGCCCATTGCCGTCCGAAACGACCTCCACCCGGACGCCGTGCAGACGCTCAACCCTTCCGTCTCGCCCCGAGAAGCGCGTCGTCGAGATGCTGTAGTCGCGGATGCCCCCCTCTTCATGGGCAGCGTAGGTCCGGAGGATGACCGGCCATTGCGGCCAGGGGTTGTCGGGCGCACGGGTATCCGGGGGACGCGGGAGGATCTCGAACTGGTGCACCGAGAGGGCCCCCTGCCGGTGCACGGTCCCCAGGCAGTCGGCACCCGTGTCGCCCCCGCCGATGATGACGACCCGCTTCCCCTTCGCCGTGATGAATTCCCCATCCGGAATGCGATCACCCTCGCAGCGCCGGTTCTGGAGGGGGAGATACTCCATGGCGAAGTGGATCCCGCGAAGCTCCCGCCCGGGGACCTTCAGGTCGCGAGGGAGCGTGGCGCCCCCGGCCAGCAGGATGGCATCGAACTCACGCCGGAGTTTCTCTACCGGGACATTCACCCCAACGTTGGCGTTGACCTCGAACCGAATCCCCTCCTTCCGCAGCAGGTCCAACCGGCGGTCCAAGACTCCCTTCTCCATCTTGAATTCTGGGATCCCGTACCGAAGGAGTCCGCCGATCCGGTCGTGCCGCTCGAAGACCGTAACCCAGTGGCCGGCCCGGTTGAGCTGCTGCGCCGCCGCCAGGCCGGCCGGGCCCGAGCCCACCACCACCACCTTCTTTCCGGTGCGGATCAGCGGCGGGTCTGGCTTCACCCATCCCTGCTCGAAGGCGTGGTCAACGATGGCCAGCTCGATGGCCCGGATCGTCACGGGGTTATCGTTAATCCCCAAGACACACGAGCCTTCACAGGGGGCCGGGCAGAGCGTTCCCGTAAACTCCGGGAAGTTGTTCGTGGCGTGCAGCCGATCACTGGCCTCCCGCCAGCGGTTCCGGTACACGAGATCGTTCCAGTCCGGGATGATGTTCCCCAGCGGGCAGCCCTCGTGGCAGAAGGGGATGCCGCAGTCCATGCAGCGCGCGCCCTGCTTCTGGAGCGTGTCCACCGGCCAAGGAAGCATGACCTGCCTCCAATCCCGGGTCCGCTCCGCGATAGGCCGGTACGGCTGCTTCTCGCGCTTGAACTCGACGAAGCCAGTGGGCTTACCCATGGGCCCCCACCATGACTGCCTCTTCCCAGGGGATCCCTTCGAGCTGGGCACGTTTCATGGCGTTCAGCGCCCGCTTGTAGTCGCGGGGCACCACCTTGACGAACTTGGCCTGCAGCGTCTCCCAGTTTCGGAGGATCCGGTCCGCCACCGTGCTCTGGGTATGGTGGAGGTGGCGGTGCAGGAGGTCCTTGACCTCCGCCACCTCTTCCTCGGCGAAGAGTGGCTCCAGGTCCACCATGCCGAGGTTCGACCGTCTCTTGAAGTCGCCGATTTCATCCAGGACATAGGCGACCCCGCCCGACATTCCCGCGGCGAAGTTCCGCCCAGTGGCACCGATGACGACCACGCGGCCACCGGTCATATACTCGCAGCCGTGATCGCCGACCCCCTCCACCACGGTCAGGGCCCCGCTGTTCCGCACGGCAAAGCGCTCCCCGGCGACGCCCCGGAAGTAGGCCTCGCCGCTGGTGGCGCCGTAGAGGACTACGTTCCCGACGAGGATGTTCTCCTCCGGAACGAAGGTAGCGTGGCGAGGCGGGAAGGCGATGATCTTTCCCCCTGAGAGGCCCTTCCCGAGGTAGTCGTTGGAGTCGCCCTCCAGGGTCAGCGTGATCCCCTTGGGGATGAAGGCACCGAAACTCTGGCCGGCCGAACCCGTAAAGTGAATCTGGATGGTATCGTCGGCCAGCCCCTTCCTCCCGTAGCGGCGCGTCACCTCGGACCCCAGAATGGTCCCCACGGTCCGGTGGATGTTCCGAATGGGCAGGCGCAGGTTCACCGGCTCGCCCCGGTCCAGGGCCGGCTGGCAGAGTGGGACGATAGTGGTCATGTCCAGCGACTTCTCCAGGCCATGGTCCTGCTCCCGCACCTTGCGGATGGCCACCTCCGGGCCCACCTCGGGGCGGTACAGGATCGAGGAGAAGTCCAGCCCGCGCGCCTTCCAGTGCTCCACCGCCTTCCGCACATCCAGGCGATCCACCCGGCCGATCATCTCGTCCATGGTGCGGACCCCGAGCTTGGCCATCAGCTCGCGCACCTCCTGGGCGATGAAGCGGAAGAAGTTTTCAACGAACTCCGGCTTCCCGGCAAACTTCTTCCGGAGCTTGGGATCCTGGGTGGCGATCCCCACCGGGCAGGTGTTCAAGTGGCAAACGCGCATCATGATGCAGCCCA
>DASYVA010000009.1 GCA_036000645.1 Candidatus Methylomirabilis sp. | reverse complement strand
GGAACCACGGGAGGGTTCCCCAGGGGGGCCGGGGGCCGGGGCGGCGCCGGCGCCAGGACCCGGACCCTGTCGTTCCACTCATCTCGTTCGCATTAGAGGCGCCCGAACATCGAGAGATACTCCGCCTTCATGTACCGCTCCAGCAGCACCAGCAGCAGGAGCCCCGGCAGCATGAGAATCAGGGCGGCGATCGAGGCCACCTGCAGCTCGTAGCCCACCGACGTCCTGTACATGTACACCGGCAGCGTCAGGATGAAGGGACTCCCCACGAGCAGAGTGCCGGTGAACTCGTCCAGGGAGTACAGGAAGACCAGCAGCGTGCTCGCGATGAGCCCCGGGGTGGCGAGGGGCAGCGCCACCGTGAAGAAGGTCTTGAGGCGCGAGGCCCCCAGGTTCATGGCGGCCTCCTCCAGGCTCTCCGGGATGGACTTGAAGACGGCGGTCATCGTCCAGACCGCGTACACCAGGGCCCCGACCATGTGGATGAGCATGACGCCCGGCACCCGGGCGGCCAGGTTCACCCGGTACAGGAGCGTCGTCGCGTTCACGAACACCGGCAACTGGGGGAAGGCGTGCGGGAGGAGGAAGATCATCAGGATGACAGCCTTGAGGGGGACCGGGTAGCGGGCCAGCAGGTAGGCCAGCGGGACCGTCAGGACGAGCGTCAGGGCCGTGACCACGACTGCGATCAGGAAGCCGGACTGGAGCGCCCTGAGGAGGTCCCCCTCCAGGACCTTCTTCCAGTAGAAGAGCCCCATCTCCTGCGGGAAGGGATGGGGCCAGAACCATTTGTGGGTGAACGACCAGATGACGAGGCTCGAGAGGGGGGCGATGATGATGAACGCGACGAGGACCGTGCCCGCCATCCGCAGGGCCGCTCGCCTCAGGACGGCCGCCTCGACCGCCGCCTCTCCCATCAAAACTCCTTGACCGTGATGGTCCGGAGGTAGTAGCCCGCCACCCCCATCGCCAGGAGGTACGAGACCATCCCGAGCGCGTTCGCCGTCCCCAGGTCATTCTGGTAGTTGATCCGGTAGTAGACGTCCACCATGAGCATCTGCGGCTGCTCCCCGCCGCCGATCATGAGGGGGATCGAAAAGGAGGCCAGCATCGAGGTGAACATGAAGGCCGAGGCCACGACGAGGGAGGGGGCCGCCATGGGGAGGAGGATGTCCTTGATCTGGCGGTACACGGAGGCGCCGAAATTGCGCGCCGCCTCGAGGTAGGCCTCGTCCACCGCCCGGTAGGCCCCCAGGACGAGCAGCACCGCCAGCGCCAGGTTCTTCCAGACCAGCGAGACGACGATCCCAAGCCAGGTGAAGGCGATGGAGGGGGGATCGCCCAGGTCAACCAGGCCGACCTGGGCCAGGGCGGAGTTCAGCGTCCCGCGGGGGGCGAGCAGGACCCGCATTCCGTGCCCCACCACCACGAAGGGGACAAAGAGGGGGACCTTGAAGAGAAACTCCACCGCCCGGTGCCCCACGATCCGCAGGTACCCGCAGAGGAAGATGGCGATCCCGAGGACGAGGACCAGGCTCACCACGGAGATCCAGAGGGTGTACAGGACGTCGAACCGGTAGAGGCGCCAGACCAGGGCGTAGTTGCCCAGGGACCACGCGCCATCGCGGAGGAAGCTCAGGTGGGCCGAGGAGAGGAACGGGAGGAAGAAGAGCCAGACGACGATGGCCAGGGGGGGCGCCGCGATGGCCAGGCTGAGGAGGCGGGAGGAGGCTCGCATGGGCTGCAGGTCACGGCCCGGGGGCTCCGGGCGGCCAACCGCGCCGCCCGCCACCCCCGGCCCTCGACCCGTCGCGGTTAATTTTCCTCGTAGGCCGTCAGTAAATCTTTGAAGTGCTGGCTCAGCGGAAAGGACAGGCCGTACTTCGCCAGCTCATCCGGCGGCACGTCCTGGAAGAGCATGCTCTTGGCCTTCGCTGAGACATGGGGCAGGACGTGCTTCCCGTCAATCCCTGGGTACCAGCCGTTGCGCTCCACGATGACCTTGGCCTGGATTTCCGGGGAGGTGATGAACTCGACGTACTTCTTGGCGGCCTGGTAGTTCGCGGCCTGCTTCGGCACGACCAGGTACATGGGTTGCCCCGGGAAGCCCGGGGAGATCAGCTTCATCCGGATCTTCGGGTCCATCCGCCCCTGGTTCTTCAGGTCAATCAGCATGTCCACCCAGACGGGGCCCATGGCGATCTCGCCCCGGTTCAGCCGGTCCAGCGTGTCGTTGTTGCCGGTGGTCAGCGTGACCGGCAGGCTCTTCAGTTCCTTGATGGCCGCCGGCCAGCCGGCCTGGGTGCTCTTGTCGTAGGGTCCCTTGGCGTACTTCTCGTACAGCCCGGTCTTCCAATAGGCCCAGCCGGTCGTGAATGCCACCCCGCTCATGCCTCCCTTGACGCCATTGTAGCCGAACTTCTTCGGGTTGCCCTTGATCCAAGCGACCAGCTCCTCGAAGGTGTTCGGGGGGCTCTGCACCATGTCCGGGTTGTAGGCCAGGGCGACCTGGCTGTGGAACATCGGCATCACGTAGCCTTCGACGTTGAAGCCGAGCGCGTTCCGGCCATCGGCGGCCGTCATGAGCTTCCAGGTGCTGATCTCGGGGGCGTACTTCGCCACCAGGTCCTGCTGGATCAGGTCCGGCATCACGATCTGGTGGACGATGGCCACGTCCACGTCCCACTTGGCCACCCCGGCGTCCTTCTGGCTCTTGAGCTTGTTCGCGATCACGCGGCTGCCCGGGTCCCCCGGGCCGCTCCCGACCGCGTTGATCTTCACGCCGGGGTTCCGCTTCTCGAACTCCGGCGCGAACACGTTGCGCTGCAGGTCGTGCATGTTGGTGTCGCCGGCCGTCACGACGTTCAGGGTGACCTGGGCGGCCACCAGGCCCACCCAGCCGAAGACCAACATGACCAGGATGCCGACCATCCTCCCCCCGGGGACACGTCGCCTCATAGGAATCCTCCTTGTGCTGGGAAAAAGCGCGCGAACATTGCCGCCGGGGTGGGACCCCGGCCTGTAGGCAAGCGTATGATAGGGCGTGAGCGGGCAGAAATCAAGCGGGGGGGAGGCGCGGGTCGGGCCCGCGCGTGGCGGACCTATACGACGAAGACGTGGTGGGTGCCGTCGGGCTCGCGTGGCGCCTCGGGCGTCTGCGGGGTCGCCAGGCCTTGGCCCTCGGACCCGCGGCCGCCGCGCCCGCGGCGCTTTCGGCGACGGCGGCGCTTGCGCTGCGCCTCCCCGCCGCTCGGGGAGGCGGTGGCGGCCGGGACGCCAGCCGATGCGGGAAGCGCGGCGGGCGCGGCCACCTCCACCGGCTTCCGTGTCGGCAGCGGCCCGGCCGGCCCGCGGGCCCGCTCCTGCGGCCGGCTCGGATGCCGGTCGCGGCCGCGGTCCCGGCCCCGCTCGCGCCCCCGCCCGGCCTCCCGCGGGCGCTCCCGGGGGCGCCAGGTCGGATCCCGCGGCAGCTCCTTCACCAAGAGGGACTCGTCCGGCCACTCCACCGGAATCTTGAACCCGAGCAGCTTCTCGATGGCCTCGAGGCCTAGCACGTACTCCTCGTCCGCCAGGCTGATGGCTTTCCCCGCGGCGCCGGCGCGGGCGGTCCGTCCGACCCGGTGGACGTAGTCCTCGGAGTCCTGGGGGATGTCGTAGTTGACCACGTGGGTGACCCCCTCGATGTGCAGCCCCCGGGAGGCCACGTCGGTCGCGACAAGAATGGGGATCTCCCCCCGCTTGAACGCCTCCAGGACGCGCAGCCGCTTCTTCTGCTCGATGTCCCCCGTGAGCTCCTCGGTCGGGTAGCCGTGGCGGTTCAGGCGCTCGGTCAGGCGCTCCGCCTCCCGCTTGGTGTTGACGAACATCAGGATCCGCTCCCCCTTCTCCCGCATGAGGAGGCCGAGGAGGAGGGAGAACTTCTCCTTCCGTGCCACGTGGTAGAGGACCTGCGTGATCTTGTCCGGGGTGACCTGCTCGGGCGAGACGGCCACCCGGACCGGGTTGTTCATGTGCTCGTAACCCAGCTCCAGCACCTTGTGGGGGAGGGTGGCGGAGAAGAGGAAGGACTGGCGCCGGTCGTAGGGCGGGAGGCGGCGGAGCATGTACCGGAGGTCCTTGATGAAGCCCATGTCGAACATCCGGTCCGCCTCGTCTATGACCAGGACCTCCACGGACTTCAGGTCGTAGGCCCCCTGCCGGAAGTAGTCAATCAGGCGGCCGGGCGTGCCGACCAGGATATCCAGGTCGCCCTGGACCGCCTCGCGCTGCTTCGCGTAGTCCACGCCCCCGTACACGACCACCATCTTGAAGCCGCAGAACTGCCCCAGCAGCTCGGCGTCCCGCTCGATCTGGACGGCGAGTTCGCGGGTGGGGGCGATGATGAGGGCGCGGGGGGAGCCCCGGCGGGG
The DNA here is from genome assembly GCA_036000645.1 of Candidatus Methylomirabilis sp. Taxonomy (NCBI): domain Bacteria; phylum Methylomirabilota (SeqCode); class Methylomirabilia (SeqCode); order Methylomirabilales (SeqCode); family Methylomirabilaceae (SeqCode); genus Methylomirabilis (SeqCode); species Methylomirabilis sp. (SeqCode). Next base: position 2,401 of record DASYVA010000009.1, on the reverse strand, counting down.
CTCTTTGCGGGGCCTTTCCAGGAGGCGGGTGAAGAGGACGATCAGGTAGGCGGCGGTCTTGCCGGTGCCGGTCTGTGCCTGCCCGGCCACGTCCTTGCCTTCGAGGGCGATGGGGAGAGTCTTCTCCTGGATGGGGGTGCAGGTGGTAAAGCCGGCGGCTTCGATGCCGCGCATCACCGGTTCGGGGAGGCTCAGGCTGGCAAACTCCATGGAACTCCTTCGCATAGGGTCAAGCGGGCTTCCCGCAGGCGGCCATGGGGCCGCCGCGGTCTCCAGGCACCATGCCATTCTACCCTATTGGGAGGGCCCCGCCAAGGCAGACCGCAGGGAGGTCCTGCGATCGGGGCCCCCGGGGGTGGGAAGCCTGCTACAATAGCCGGGTCGGTGGCGCGCTGACCGGCCCGGCGCGGGGGGGAGCATGGCCAGGCTGACCGCGACGGACTTCAGGCCTGCGAAACCCTCGCGACCCCTCATCGCCGCCGCCGCCCTCCTGAACCGCATCACCTTGCCGCGCCGCGTCACGCTCGACATCCCTCCGGCTGACCTCGCCCTCTTGCGGTCCCTGCCGGCCGGCTGCCTTATCGCGCCCAACCACGCCCACTACGCCGACCCCGACGTGACCTTCGAGCTGGCCCGGCGAGCGGGGCGCCGGTTCATCTACATGGCGACCCGGGAGATCTTCGACGGCTGGTGGGGGTGGAAGGGGTGGATCGTCCAGCGCCTCGGGGTCTTCTCGGTGAACCGGGGCGGGGCCAACGTGGAGGCCCAGCGGTTCGCCCAGAGCGTCCTCGTGGCCGGCACGTCCGACCTCCTGATGTTCCCCGAGGGGGAGATCTATCTGCTCAACGACAGGGTCATGCCGCTGAAGCCGGGCGTGGCCCGGCTGGCGCTTGAGGCGGCCGACGAGCTCGGCCGCCAGGGCCGGCCCCGCCCGATCCTCATCGTACCCGTCGCCGTGAAGTACCAGTTCGCCGAAGACATCACTCCCGTCCTCGAGGCAGCCGCCGCCCGCCTCGAGGCGGCCGTCCTGGGCCAGCCGCGGCCGGGTCCCCTCTCCGGTCGGCTCGTGGCCCTGGGGACGGAGTTGCTGGCGCGGGCGGAGCGGCAGCACGGGCTCACGCCTGCTCCCGGCGAGGGGCTCTTCGAGCGGGTCCGGCGGCTGCGGGAGAAGCTCCTGGAGGAGCTGGAGCGCAAGCACTTCGGGCGGGTGCGGCAGGGCCTCGATTTCGACCGGGCCCGCAAACTCATGATCCGGATCCGGGGACGGCTGCGGGAGCCCGTCGGGACCGACGGATACTACGGCCCGCCCGCGGCCCCGCCCGGTGATCCCCTCTCGGCGGACCTGGAGGCGGCGTACCTGTGCGCCCGGTCGGTCGCGTTCCAGGACGACTACCTCGCCCAGAACCCGAGCCCGGAGCGGATGGCCGAGACCCTGACCAAGCTGGAGCGGGAGGTCCTGGGGAAGGAGATCCACGGCTCCCTCGGGAAGCGCCGGGCGGTGATCCGGATCGCGCCCCCGCTCGATGTGACCAAGCTCGTCGCGGGCCAGGGCGCGGGGGCCTCTCGCGAGGAAACCATCGAAGCCATCGTCATCCGCCTGCACCAGGCCCTCCAGGGGGCCCTGGACGCCACCGCCCGCGCCTCATCGGAGAAGGGCGCGGGGCTCTAGACCCGGCCCTGGGCCGGGGTCGATGAGGGCGGCCAGCGAGGGGATCACGTGATCGGGGGTGATAGGCGAAGCAGCCAGGTCATCGGGCCGGGTCGAGCCGCTCAGAACCAGGATCGTCACGCAGCCGGCCTTCTTGCCCCCTGCGATATCGCTCTCGAGGGTGTCGCCGACAACGGCAACCCGCCGACGATCAGAGAAATCGCTGCAAGCCACCTCGAACATCAGTGACTCGGGCTTCCCCGCCACCACGGCCTGCTTCCCGGCCGCCACCTCCACTGCCGCCAACATCGCGCCGGTCGCCGGCCAGGGGCCGTCCGGCATCGGAAAGGTCGCGTCCCGCCCCGTGGCGTAGAAGGCGGCCCCGTTCCTGACAGCCTGGGCCGCGAGCCGGACCTCCTGGTATCCCAGGCTGTCGTGCCCCCCGACCACTACGACCTCGGCCCGGCGAGCCGCGTCGCCGTCAAGCAGGCGGAGACCGGCTGCAGCCAGCTCTTGCTTTAATGCCTCTGTCCCTACCACGTAGGCTGTCCGGCCGCTGAAACCCGCCTCCTTCAGGTGCCGCGCGAGGACCCGTCCCGAGGTGAGGATCTCGGCGGGGTCGGCCGCAACGCCGAGGCCCCGGAGCTTCGCCGCCAGCTCGTCGGCCGAGAAGCGGGGGTCGTTGGTGAGGAACCGGAGGGCCTTCCCGGCCGCGCGCAGGGCCGCCACCGCCTCGGCGGCGCCCGGGATGGC
>DASYVA010000008.1 GCA_036000645.1 Candidatus Methylomirabilis sp. | reverse complement strand
TGCGGGGGGACCCGGCCCCTGGCTACGCGGTGGCGGGCGTCACCGTGATTCCGGGGACCGTGGAAATCGTGGGACCGGAGTCGGCCGTCTCGAACCTCCAGGCGGTCTACACGGAGCCGGTGGACCTGACGGGCGCCGAGGGCTCCTTCAACCGGGCAGTCCCGCTGGCCCTTTTCCCGGAGCGCCTGGCCCTGGCGGACGGGCAGGTGAGGACCGTGGAGGTCCGGGTCACCCTGCGGCGAGTGTCCTCCTGAGGGTGGGGCCTACCACCAGTCCTTCCGCTTGAAATACCAGGCAAGCGCGGCCGCCACGGCAGCCATCCCCCCCGCCACGACCCAGAACCCGCCGGCCGCACGCGTGAGGGGCAGCTCTTCGAAGTTCATGCCGAACAGGCCCGTGATGAAGGTGAGGGGGAGGAGGATGGTGGCTACGATGGTCAGCTGCTTCATGACCTCGTTGAGGCGGTTGGAGACCTGGGAGAGGTGAGCCTCCAGGGTGCTCGTCAGCATGTCCCGGTAGGTCTCGAGGTTATCGGCGATCCGCAGGGTGTGGTCATGGACGTCCCGGAAGTAGAGCTGGGTCCCGGGGCGGATGTGGGGGATCCCCCGGTTGGCCAGGACACCCAGGATCTCGCGGAGGGGACCCGCGCTGCGGCGAAGGGCCAGGACCTCCCTTTTGGTGCGGAAGATGAGGGGAAGGGCCTGGCGGGAGACCTCGCGGAAGACCTCGTCCTCGCACCGGTCCAGCCGCTCGTCGATGGCGTCCAGGAGGGGAAAGTAGCAGTCCACGAGGTGGTCAATGAGCAGGTGGAGGATCCGATCCGGGCCCTCCGTGAGGAGGCGGGGGTTCTTCCGGAGGCGGTCGGCGACGGCGGTGATGGAGCGGAGGGGGTCCGGGTGCAGGGTGACGAGGTACGTCTCCCCCAGGAAGGAGAAGAGAGGAACGGTGTCCACTGCCTCCTCCCCGGGGTTGTGGTTGATGGCCCGGCAGACCAGGAAGACGTAGCCGTCGTAGCTCTCCACCTTCGTCCGGGTCTCGGGGTTCGCACAGTCTTCCAGGGCCAGCTCGTGGAAGCCGTAGAGGTGCTTCAGGCGGGCGTAGTCCGTCTCGCCCGGCGCCTCCAGGTCCATCCAGACGAAGTCCGTGGGGCTGCTGATGGCTGCCCGGAGCGCCTCGTCCGGCGGGTCCGCGACGAGCTCGCCGTTCCCCCGGACGACGTAGCACTGGATCGCTCCCATCCCGCTGTCCCTCTGGCTGCCGCAGGCCCGCGCTAGGGTACCGGAGGCCCGGGGGCAAATCAAGGTGGCGGGCCCCCCGATTCCGTCCCGGACTCCTGTCGCTTGCAAGAGTTGCTCCATTCGGGGGCGGCGGCCCGCGTGCGGGCCGGCCCACTCGCAGGCCGCGGGACGCGGCGCGATCCGGGATTCGTCCGCCTCCGTGGGTCGGCGCGCCGCGGGTCGCGCCTTGACACCCCCGGGGGGTGAGGATATAAGGGGCGTGCTTTTTCCGGACGGCGGGGGCGAGCGGAAACGGAGGAGGGGGGGATGGGGAGCGCAGGGCTGACGCGGCGGGGATTCCTTCGGGGAGCAGCCGGCGCCTCGGCGGCGGCAGCCGTGCCGGCCGTCCTGCGAGGGCAGGTCCCCGAGGTGAAGGTGGGGGCGGTCCATCCGGTGAGCGGGCTCTTGGCGCGGGTCGGGCAGGCCTGCCGGAGCGGCGCCCAGATGGCCGCCGACGAAGTGAACGCGGCCGGGGGGCTCCGGAGCCTGGGCGGGGCCCGGCTCACCCTGCTGACCGGCGACTCGGAGACGAAGGCCGAGGTGGCTCAGGTCGAGGCGGAGCGCCTCATCCGGGAGGGGGCGGTCATCCTGACGGGGGCCTTCGACTCCGGCCACACCATGGCCATGGCGAAGGTGGCCGAGGAGCGGCGGATCCCCTTTCTCATTGACATCGCGGCCGCCGATCACATCACCCGGCAGGGGTACCGCCACGTCTTCCGCAACTTCCCCACCAGCGGGGTATTCGGCCTGAAGGCGATCCAGTTCATGACCGACCTGTTCGCCGAGACCGGGGTGAGCCCGCGGCGGGCGGTCCTGATGCACGTCAGCGACCTCTTCGGACAGACCCAGGCCAAGTCCCTCCTGAACGCCCACCAGACCCTCAAGCCCCCCTTCGCCATCGTGGAGACCATCGCCTATCCCGTCACCACCCAGGACCTGTCCACCGAGGTGGCCAAGGCGAAGGCGGCAAAGCCGGACCTCCTCCTCCCCATCACGCGCCCGCGGGACGCCGTGCTCCTCATCCAGGAGCTCTTCAAGCAGCGGGTGGAGGTGCACGCCGTCATCGGGCCCGGGAGCCCCGGCCTGTACGAGCCGGAGTTCGTGCAGCAACTGGGGAAGCTCGCCGAGTTCACCATGGACAACGTCCCCTGGCACAACCCTCGCAACCCGAGGACGGCCGCCGTGACGGCCGCCTTCGAGAAACGGTACGGCAAGACCTTCGATACCAACTCGGGCTACGCCTACGAGGCGATCCTCATCGTGGCCGACGCCCTCGAGCGGGCACGCTCCACCAAACCGGAGCCCCTGCTCGAGGCGCTCCAGACCACCAACATCACCGACCACATCATGGTGGGGGGCCCCATCCGCTTCACCCCCCAGGGGGACAATCCGAACGCCTCCACCGCCCTCGTCCAGATCCTGGGTGGGCGGGCCCGGGTCGTGAAACCCGCCCCCTTCGCCGAGGCTCCCGTGACGTTCCCCGTCCCCCGGCTCTGGGAGCGGGGCTAGGTCCCGGCCGGGGCTCCGTCGGGGGAACCGCGCCCCGCCCTCCCGGGCCGCGCGGGTGAGGCGCCTTCCCGAGGGGTCATGGATCCCCTCCTCCTCGCGCAGGCCACCCTGAATGGGCTGATGCTGGGAGGGGTCTACAGCCTGATGGCCGTGGGCCTTTCCCTCATCTTCGGGGTCATGCGGATCATCAACTTCGCCCACGGCGAGTTGATGATCTGGGGCATGTACCTCGCCTACTGGCTGTTCACGCTGGGGGGCCTGGATCCCCTGCTCTCCCTCCCGCTCACCACCACCGCCGTCTTCGGCCTCGGCTACGCGATCCAGCGGGTGCTGGTGAACCGGATCCTGGAGGCCCCGGAGGAGATGCAGGTCCTGCTCCTCCTCGGGGTGTCCCTGATCCTCACGAACGGGGCCCTCATCCTCTTCGGTCCCGACTCCCGGCGGGCCCCCACGGCCTACGCCCTGAGCACGCTCTGGCTCGGGCCGGTGATCCTGGACGTCGCCCGCCTCCTGGCCTTCGTCTTGGCCATGGCCCTGACGGGGGGGCTGGTCCTCTTCCTCCGGCGCACCGACCTGGGCCGGACGCTCCGGGCGGCGGCGGATAGCCGGGTGGGGGCTCTCCTCACCGGCGTGGATGTGGAGCGGGTCTACCCCATCGCCTTCGGCATCGGGGCCGCCTGCGCCGCGGCCGCGGGGGCCCTCACGATCCCCTTTCTTCCCTTCGCCCCTTCGGGCGGTCTCCCCCTCACCCTGACGTCGTTCATCGTGGTCATCCTCGGAGGGATGGGGAGCCTCCCCGGCGCCGCGCTGGGGGGACTCATCGTGGGCGTGACCGAGTCGTTAGGGGCGGTCCTCCTGGTCTCCTCGCTCAAGCAGGTGGTCTCCTTCATCATCGTCATCGGGATTCTGCTCCTGCGTCCCCGGGGTCTCCTGGGGGGGCGGGCATGAGCAGGCGCATCGGGGCGGCGGCGGCGGCTGTCGCCCTGCTCCTCTTCCCCCTGGTGGCGCCAGGCGACTGGGTGAACGAGGGGCTCTTCATCCTCTACTTCGCCTACCTGGGCCAGTGCTGGAACATCCTGGGGGGCTACGCGGGCCAGCCGTCGCTCGGGCACGCCGCCTTCTTCGGCATCGGGGCCTATACCGCCGCCGCCCTCCACCTGCACGCCGGCGTGAGCCCCTTCCTGGGGATGTGGGTCGGGGCGGCCCTCGCCGCCGCCCTCAGCCTCCCGGTCGGGATCCTCTCCTTCCGGTTCGGCCTCCGGGGGTCGTACTTCCTCCTGATGACCCTGGCCGTCGCCGAGATCACCCGCCTCGTGGTGCTGCACCTGGACTTCCTGGGAGGCTTCCAGGGCCTCTTCATCCCGTTCCGGCAGGACCCCCTGAACTACCAGTTCGGCAGCGTCACCCCGTACTACTACGTCGCCCTGACCCTCGCCGCGGCCGGATCCCTGGTGGTCGCGGGGCTGGAGCGCTCGCGGCTCGGGATGGCCCTCATGGCCATCCGGGAGGACGAGGAGGCCGCCGAGGCGCTGGGGGTGGACGCCTTCCGTTGCAAGCTCCAGGCGTTCGCCTTGAGCGCCGCCCTGACGGCGCTCGGGGGAACGTTCTACGCGTACCGCATCCTCCACCTGCACCCCGACCCGGTCATGGGGGTGGAGCAGTCGGTGGAGATCATTCTGCGCCCCATCATCGGCGGGAGCGGGACGGTCGCCGGCCCGGTGGTGGGAGCGCTGCTGTTGGGGATCCTCGGCGCCGTCTCCCGCCGGGCCCTCCCGCTCGGGGGCACCGCGGGCGCCCAGCTCATTCTATATGGGGTCCTGCTGGTGACCGTCGTGCTCTTCCTGCCCCAGGGGGCGGCGCCGGCCCTGGCCCGTCGCCTCCGGCATCGGCCATGAGCCTGCTCGAGGTCCGGGGGCTGGCCAAGCGGTTCGGCGGCCTGCGGGCGGTCACCGATCTCTCCTTCGGGCTGGAGGAGGGGGAGATCCTGGGGCTGATCGGCCCGAACGGGGCCGGGAAGACCACGGTCTTCCACCTCCTCTCCGGGTTCCTCCCCCCGGACGCCGGCGGGGTCCTCTTCCGCGGGGAGCCGATCCTGAACCTCCCGCCCCACAGCATCTCCCGCCGCGGGATGGTCCGCACCTTCCAGCTCGTCAGGCCCTTCCTCCGCCTCACCGTGCTGGAGAACGTCACGGTGGGGGCCCTGCACCGGGCGGCCTCGCTCCGCGAGGCCCGGGACCTTGCCGAGGCGGTCCTGGACCGGGTGGGGCTGGCCGAGCGACGGGGGGCGGAGGTCCGAACCCTCACGCTGGCCGACCGGAAGCGACTCGAGCTGGCACGGGCGCTGGCGGCGGGGCCCAGGCTTCTCCTCCTGGACGAGGTCATGGCCGGGCTGACCCCGGTGGAGATGGAGCGCTTCGTGGCGCTCCTCCGGGCCCTCAACGCCGAAGGGGTGAGTCTCCTGCTCGTCGAGCACGTCATGCGCGCCGTCTTCGCCCTCTGCCGCCGGATCGTGGTCCTGAACTACGGGGAGAAGATCGCCGAAGGGCCGCCCGCTGCCATCGTCCGGGACGCGCGCGTCATCGAGGCCTACCTCGGGGAGGAGGGGCGTGCTGGAGGTTAGGGGGCTCGCGGCCGCCTACGGGGAGCTCCTGGCCCTCAGGGGGCTCAGCCTCACGGTGGGCGAGGGGGAGCTGGTGGCCCTCCTGGGCAGCAACGGCGCCGGGAAGAGCACCACCCTCCGGACCATCTCGGGGTTGCTCCGGCCGCGGGCCGGAAGCATCACGTTCGCGGGGGAGCGGATCGACGGCCTGCGTCCTCCGGAGATCGTGGCCCGGGGGGTGGTTCAGGTCCCGGAGGGGCGACACCTCTTTCCGAGCCTCACGGTGCGGGAGAATCTGCTGGCGGGAGCTCGGACCCGGCCGGCGCGGGCCGCCCGCCCCGACAGCCTGGCCGGGGTGGAACGGCTCTTCCCGGTGCTCCGGGAGCGGGCAGGACAGCTGGCGGGCACGCTCTCGGGCGGGGAGCAGCAGATGGTGGCCATCGGGCGGGCCCTCATGGCCCGGCCCCGCCTCCTCATGTTGGATGAGCCCTCCCTCGGCCTGGCCCCCGTGGTGGTGACGGCGATCTTCCAGGCGCTCCAGGCCATCAACCGGGCGGGGACCCCGATCCTGCTGGTCGAGCAGAACGCGGCCCGGGCCCTGGCCCTCTCCCGACGGGGCTACGTCCTGGAGAACGGCGCCATCGTGCTCGAGGGACCGAGCGCCGTGCTGCTCCGCGACCCCCTGGTCCGCGAGGCTTACCTGGGGATGTGAACAGGACCGGCCTCCCGCCTTTTGGTCTTGACAGGTGCGGAGATTCGGACTAAGAAAATGAAAACGAACGGATTCTGCGAGGCCTGCACGGCGCGCAAGCGGAAGGTGAGTGCAACGGGCGAACCGGGGAGTTGACGGTTTGCCCAGCCGGTCCCTCCACCAGACACACCCACGTGCCGTCATCCCCCCGGGCCCCCACCTGCGAGGTGAGGGTCCGCCCGCGGCAGGCCGAGGGGCGCGGCCTGGTGCGGCCGGCGCGGCCCGGGGTGAAGGAGCGCGCATGGCGCAAGACGCACCCGTCCGAGGCCGGGAGCCCATCCCGGACCCCCCCGAGGGCACTCCGAACACCATCTGGACCCGCCGGGACTTCTTCACCGCGGCCGGCTGGGGGGCGGTCCTGGTCTATCTCGGGACCGTGCTCTTGGCCTTCACGCGCTTCATGTTCCCGCGGGTCCTCTTCGAGCCGAACCCGGTCTTCGACGCCGGGGCCCCCGAGAGCTATCTGGTGGGGATCGTGGACGAGCGCTTCAAGAACGAGAAGCGCGTCTGGATCGTCCGGACGGAGGAAGGCTTCTACGCCATCCTGGCCATCTGCACCCACCTGGGGTGCACCCCGAACTGGCTGAAGGCGGAGAACAAGTTCAAGTGTCCCTGCCACGGCAGCGGCTTCAAGCGGGACGGGGCGAACTTCGAGGGGCCGGCCCCGCGCCCCCTCGACCGGATCAAGATCGTCCGGACCCCGGAGGGGAAGCTGGTCGTGGACAAGAGCGCGATCTACCGGATGGCCCCGGGGGTCCCGCCGGGGACGCAGTACCCCCAGAGCATCCTGAAGGCGTGAGGGGCGGAGGGATCCCGTGCTGAAGGAGCGGCTGAAGGCGCTGCAGCGGACCATCGTGGAGTCGCCCGTCTGGCGCTCCATGTTCCGCCACGATTATCGGGACACCCAGCGCAACCGGGTCCTGATGATCATGGCCAACGTCTGGCTCCACCTGCACCCCCCCAAGGTCCGCCGGCACGCCATCCGGATCCGCTTCACCTGGTGCATGGGGGGCATCACCTTCCTCTTCTTCCTGGTCCTGACCGTGACCGGCGTCGTCCTGATGTTCTACTACCGGCCGGTGGCGGAGTATGCCTACGCCGACATGAAGTACCTCCAGTTCGACGTTCCCTTCGGGATGCTGGTGCGCAACATGCACCGGTGGGCGGCCCACGGGATGGTCCTTTCGGTGTGGCTGCACATGTTCCGGGTCTTCATGACCGGCTCCTACAAGGCCCCCCGGGAGTTCAACTGGGTGGTGGGGGTCATCCTGCTCACCCTGACCCTCCTCCTTTCCTTCACCGGGTATCTCCTCCCGTGGGACCAGCTCTCCATCTGGGCCGTCACGGTGGGGACCAACATGGCGCGGGCCACGCCGCTCCTGGGGCACGAAGGCCCGTTCGCGGAGGTGGTGGGGGTGACCCCCCGCTACGATGCCCGAGCCTTCCTGCTCGGGGGGACCATCGTAGGCCCCCCCACCCTGCTGCGGTTCTATGTCCTGCACTGCATTTTTCTCCCGATCCTGGCCAGCGTGTTGATGATCCTGCATTTCTGGCGGATCCGGAAGGACGGGGGGATCTCGGGCCCGCTCTAGTTGGCCATGCCCCGCGGTCGGCTGTTCGGCCCCGGGCGAGGGGAGATGAGGGATGGCGGAGGTGACGGCGACCCCGGCCCACGCAAGGCCGGCAGCCAAGAAGCCCAGGCGGCCGAGCCCGGTGGAGGACAAGGTCCACTGCTGGCCGTACCTGGTCAAGTCGGAGTTCATCTGTTCCATCCTCCTGACGGCGCTCCTCATGGTCTGGTCCATCGCGCTCGACGCCCCCATGGAGGACCCGTCCAACCCGGCCCAGACCCCCAACCCCTCCAAGGCCCCCTGGTACTTCCTGGGCCTGCAGGAAATGCTGGTCTACTTTGACCCCTGGATGGCCGGCGTGGTCCTGCCGACCTTCATTATCATCGGGCTGATGGTCATCCCCTACGTGGACATCAACCCCAAGGGGAACGGCTACTTCACCTTCCGGGAACGGCCCTTCGCGATCAGCGTCTACCTGTTCGGATTTCTGGTCCTCTGGGTGGCCCTCGTCGTCCTGGGGGTCTTCTTCCGGGGGCCGGGGTGGAACCTCTTCTGGCCGTGGGAGAAGTGGGACCCTCATAAGGTGGTGGCGCTCACCAACGTGGACCTGCCCTATTGGTGGCCCTTCAAGTGGATGGGCAACCCCAAGATCCACGACCTGCCGCTGCTGGGCCGCGTCTTCGCCGGGACCGCCCTGGGCCAGGTGGAGCTCCTGGGGCTGGTGCTCACGATCCTCTACTACGCCCTGATCCCCGCCGCCTGGATCTGGCAGGGCAAGAGGAGCGCGGCCCTCCAGGAGCTGGGCCCGGTCCGCTACGGCATCGTGGCCTTCCTCTTCCTCACGATGGTCTCCCTGCCGGTCAAGATGGTCATGCGCATCTTCTTCAACATCAAGTACTTTTGGGTCACTCCCTGGTTCAATATCTAGTATCCGCCCATGCCCACCCCCTATGTCCCCGATGAGCGCCGGACGTTACGGCGGATCTTCTTCGTCTCCAGCATGATTCTCCTGGCCACCATGGTGTGGGCACTGTGGGACGAGGCGGTCTCCCGCCGGCCGTGGATTCGGTACCAGATCGCCTTCAACAAGCTGGAGTACGAGCAGGTGAGCGCGGAACTGGAGGCGGCCCGCAAAAGGCTGGAGGGGCCCGAGGCCCAGCGCACCCTCGAGGAGCTCAAGACCCAACTCAGCGTGGCCGAGGACGCCCTGAAGGGGCCGGACTACCGGGCGGCGCTGGCGGAGCGAGACCGCCTGCAGCGGGCCCTCGTGGAGGCGAACCAGACCCTGCAGTTCACCCGCAGCGAGCTGGACGAGGCCTACTATTTCTATGACAAGGCGCGCCACGAGAAGGGGGACGTCGCCCGCGCCCGGGCGGTCGTGGACCGGCTCGAGAAGGAGGCCGCGGCTCTCCTGCCCGGCGTCGAGGCGGCGCAGGCGGCGGCGGATCAGGCGGCCGAGAAGGTGCGGGCCTTCGAGCAGCAGCGGCAGGCGATCGACGCGAAAATCCAGGAGGTCACCGCCGAGGTCCGGAGCCTCGAAGGCCGGCTCGAGGCGATCCGGCTCCGCCCGCTCGAGGTGAAGCAGGTGGTGGTGGACGGGCTGCAGCTCAACGAGTTCGAGCAGCCCATCCTCCGCGTGGACCGCTGCCAGACGTGCCACCTGGGGATTGAGCGGGGCGGCCTCGAGGCGGCGGACCAGCCCTTCCGCACCCACCCGAACCGCCTGGCCATCTTCGGCAAGCACCCGGTGAGCGAGTTCGGCTGCACTGGCTGCCATGAGGGGCAGGGCCCCGCCCTCGAGGTGGCCCTGGCCCATCGCCCCAAGAAGTACTGGGAGCGGCCGCTGCTGAAGGACGAGATGACCCAGGCGACGTGCCTCCGCTGCCACCGGGGGCAGACCGAGTGGGTCGTGGCGGCCCAGGCCCCCGCGCCGGGGGCGGCGGCGGCGGGGGAGGCTCAGGCCGCGGAGGTCCAGGCGGCTTCCCAGCTGGTGGACCTGGCCCCGGCCCTCTCCCGGGGGATCCTGCTCCTGGAGACCCTGGGCTGCTTCGGCTGCCACAACATCAAGGGGTACGAGACGGCGGAGAAGGTGGGCCCCGACCTCACCCGGATCCGGGCGAAGGTCCAACCGGCCTGGCTCGTCCGCTGGATCCAGAAGCCGGAGACCTACCTCCCCCACACGCGGATGCCCTCCTTCGGCCTCAGCGAGAAGGATGCAACTGCCGTCGCGGCCTACCTCCTGAAGCACTCCGAGCCGGCCCCGCGAGCCGCGGGGAGTTACGCGCCGGCGGCTGCGGCAGCCCGCGGGCGCGAGATTTTCCAGCAAGTGGGCTGCTACGCCTGCCACCAGCTCCGGGGGCCGGACGGGGAGGCGAAGCCGAGCACCTTCTTCGCGCAGGTGGAGCGGGACTTCGCCCCGGACCTGAGCGGCCTGGCCGGCAAGGTGACCGGGCCGGAGTGGCTCTTCGCCTGGCTGAAGAACCCGAAGGCGTTTCGGCCGACCACCCCCATGCCGAGCCTGCGCCTCCGCGATGCCGAGGCCAGCGCCCTGACCAACTTCCTCCTGACGCTGGGGAAGCGGGAGCCGACCCCGCCGGCCCTCCTGACGGAGCTGAACAGGCCGGAGGTGATCGAGGAGGGACGGCGGCTCATCGGGAAGCGGGGCTGCTTCGGCTGCCACGAGATCCGGGGGTTCGAGAAGGCGGAGAAGATCGCCCCGGACCTCTCCAACTTCGCCAACAAGCGGCTCCTGGAGCTCTTCTTCGGCGATGCCACCCACGTCCCGGAAACCTGGGAGGACTACACCCTCTGGAAGCTCAAACAGCCGGACATCTACGCCACGGAGCGGATCGAGCAGATCATGCCCAACTTCCGGCTGAACGACCAGCAGGTGAAGAGCCTCCGGGCCTACCTGAAATCCTTCTCGGCGGAGGCGGCGCCCCACCGGCGATTCCTGCGGACCCTGAGCGACGCCGAGCAGGCGGTGGAGGCCGGCCGCCGCCTCACCCGGAAATACAATTGCGTCGGCTGCCACGTGATCGAGGGGCGGGGCGGGGACATCCGGGTCCGATTCGCCAGCCCGGCGGCCGCCCCGCCCCCGCTCATCCTCCGGAACGGGCTGCTCAGCGAGGGGGAGAAGGTGCAAGCGCCCTGGCTGTATGAGTTCCTCATCCAGCCGACGCCGATCCGCCCCTGGCTGACGGTGCGAATGCCCACCTTCGGCCTCACGTCCAACGAAGTGACGGGGCTCACCGGCTACTTCAACGGGCAGGCCGGGCTGCCGTTTCCGACCCCGCTGACCTACATCGGGCCGCTGGATCCGAGCCTGGTGGCAGCGGGGCGGAGGCTGACCTCCAAGGACTACTTCGACTGCTTCTCCTGTCACCAGCAGGGGGAGAAGAAGCCGGAGGGTCCCCCCGAGGGGTGGGCGCCCGACCTGGCGCTCGCCCGGCGGCGGCTGCGGCCGGAGTGGATGGTCAAGTGGATCACGGACCCCCAGAAGGTCCAGCCGGGCACGAAGATGCCGAACTTCTACCCCGGGGGCCCGGATGATATCCTGGGAGGTGACGAGTCGCGGCAAATCGAAGCGCTGGTCGAGTTCCTCCTGAGTTTGGGTCGCTGAGCCGGATTCCCCGCCGGGCCGGTGCCGGCGGGGGCCGAGGAAAAAGGAGTGGGAGCATGAAGGGGATCGTGACCGTTCTCCTGAGCGCGGCGGTGGCCCTCGGGGCCTCCCCGGCCGGCGCCGCCTACCAGGCGGTCGAGGTGAAGGACGGGGGCTCCATCAGCGGAACCGTGAAGTTGAGCGGGGCCGCGCCGCCGGTCAAGGCCATCGACGTGACGAAGGACAGGGAGATCTGCGGGAAGGGGGGGAAGCTGGTGGACGAATCCCTCCTCGTGGGATCGAACGGGGGGGTCCAGCACGCCGTGGTCTCGCTCACCGACATCGCCAAGGGGAAGAAGTGGGCGACCGAGAAGTTCACCTTCGACCAGAGGAACTGCCGCTTCGACCCCCACGTCCTGGTGGTGAAGGTCGGCGCGTCCGTGGACATCCTGAACTCCGACGGGATCCTCCACAACATCCACACCTTCAGCAGCAAGAACTCGGCCTTCAACGTGGCGATGCCGAAGTTCAAGAAGAAGATCGAGAAGACCTTCGCGGCCCCGGAGATCATCAAGGCCGCCTGCGACGCCCACGCCTGGATGTCCGGATGGATCGTTGTGTCGGAGTCCCCGTATGCGGTCACGACCGACGGGAGCGGGAACTTCAAGCTGGACAACGTCCCACCGGGCAACTACAAGGTGGAGGTCTGGCACGAGAAGCTGGGGAAGGTCACCAAGGAGGTCGCGGTCAAGGCGAAGGAGGAGACCAAGCTGGGCGTGGAGCTCGCTGCGAAGTAGCGCGCGGCATCTTTGGAGTTGACTTCCTCTCCCGGTCCCGACTAGACTTCGGCGGATTCCGGAGGGGGACGGACCGGAGAGGGAAGAGGAGACCGCGGTGCTGGACTGGTGGCTCCCGCCGAACGTATCCACCTACGGGGAGGACATCGACTCCCTCTTCCACTTGATCTACTACATTACGGGGATCAGCTTCCTCCTGGTGGCCGGAGCGATGGTGGCCTTCCTCGTGATGTACCGGCACCGCGAGGGCCGCCGGGCCACCTACATTCACGGCCACACCACCCTCGAGATCATCTGGACGATCGTCCCCGCCGTCATCCTGGTGGTCCTCTCGTTCCTCAGTCAGGCCACCTGGGGGAACGTCAAAGGGCACCTTCCCCCCAGCCAGCACCGGGTCCGGGTGACCGCGAAGCAGTTCAACTGGGAGATGCTCTACCCGGGGCCGGACGGGGAGTTCGGGACTGCGGACGATCTGGTGCTGGATAATGAGCTGCACGTCCCGGTGAACAAGGTCATCCGGGTCACCCTCACCTCCCGCGACGTGATCCACAGCTTCTTCCTGCCGAACCTGCGCCTGAAGCAGGACACCCTCCCGGGCCGCGACATCGAAGCCTGGTTCGAAGCAACCAAGCCGGGCCGGTACGAGATTCCCTGCGCGGAGCTGTGCGGGTTCGGTCACTCCGGGATGAAGGGGTGGTTGACCGTGCATCCGCCCGACGAGTACGCGAGGTGGGTCAAGGAACGCTGGCCGTCCTCTTGAGGGATGGGGCGAAAGCTCGCGCGTCCATCGGCTGACACACCCATGAGGCGAAAGGTGAGCGATGAGTGACACCAGAGGCGTGGCCGCCGCTCCCGCGCACGCCGCAGAGGTCCATCACGAGGAGCTGGGCTTCTGGCGGACGTACATCTTCTCGACCGATCACAAGATGATCGGCCGGCAGTTCCTCTTCCTGGGCCTTTTCATGATGATCCTGGGCGGGCTGATGGCCCTGCTCGTCCGTTGGCAGCTCGCCTGGCCCGAGACCGCCGTGCCCGGGTTCGGGTGGGTGCCGGAGCCCTACATGTACGGGGGGATCATCCCGCCCGAGACCTACAACATGCTCTTCACCATGCACGCCACCCTGATGATCTTCTTCGTCGTCATGCCCATCCTGGTGGGGTGCTTCGGCAACTTCCTCATCCCCCTGATGATCGGCGCCCGGGACATGGCGTTCCCGCTCCTGAACATGCTCTCCTTCTGGGTTGGCGCGCTCTCGGGGCTCGTGATCCTGGCCGGCTTCTTCGTTCCGGGCGGGCACGCGGCCGGCGGCTGGACCTCGTACGCGCCGCTCACCGCCAAGGCGATCTACACCGGCGTGGACTGGGGGCAGAACCTCTGGTGCATCAGCCTCATCATTCTCGGGATCTCCTCCCTGATGGGCTCGATCAACTATATCACCACGATCATCAACATGCGGGCGCCGGGGATGACCTGGTTCCGGTTGCCGCTCACCATCTGGTCCCTCTTCGTCGTGGCGATCCTGCTCCTGCTGGCGCTCCCGGTGCTGACCGCCGCCCTCGCGATGCTCCTCTTCGACCGGATGGTCGGGACCAGCTTCTTCCTCCCGGCCGGCGGGGGGGAGCCGCTGCTCTGGCAGCACCTCTTCTGGTTCTTCGGGCACCCGGAGGTCTACATCCTGATCCTCCCGGCCATGGGGATCACCTCGGAAATCCTGCCGGTCTTCGCCCGCAAGCCGGTCTTTGGCTACCGGGCCATGGCCTTCTCCATGATCGGGATCGCCTTCCTGTCGTGGATCGTGTGGGGCCACCACATGTTCCAGAGCGGGATGAGCCCGGCGCTCGGCACGAGCTTCATGATCTCGACGATGGTGATCGCGGTGCCCTCGGCCATCAAGACCTTCAACTGGCTCGGGACCCTCTGGGGCGGCTCGATCCGGTTCACCACTCCGATGCTCAACGCCCTGGCCTTCGTCTCCATGTTTGTCATCGGGGGCCTGAGCGGGATCTTCATGGCCTCGACGCCGGTGGACATGTTCATCCACGACACCTACTTCATCGTAGCGCACCTGCACTACGTCCTGTTCGGCGGAAGCCTGTTCGGCGTGTTCGCGGCGCTGAACTACTGGTACCCGAAGATGT
>DASYVA010000007.1 GCA_036000645.1 Candidatus Methylomirabilis sp. | reverse complement strand
CGGGCGAGGGCGAGCTCCCGCAGGACCTCCCCGAGCGCCGGGACCGTCCCCTCCGGCTCCACCACCTTCCCGATCCGCTGCAGGCGGCCGGCGAAGTTCACGAAGGAGCCGTCCTTCTCGTTCGCGCCGGGGAGCGGGAAGAGGAGGTGGGCACGCCTCCCCGTCGCCGTCTCGCGGACCTCCCACACCGCCAGGAAGGAGAGGGATGCCAGCGCCTCTCCGGCCTCCGGCAGCGCCGCCTCCTCCAGGAGATCCTCGCCGAAAACCAGGAGCGCCTTCAGGTCCCCAGCCCGCGCGGCCCGGAGCATCCCGGCCAGGTCGTGCCCGCCGGCGCCGGGCAGAACCCCCAGCCGCCGCGCCCCCGCGCTGTTGGGCGTCCGGTCCCGCCTCAGGAGCAGGGCATCCTCCGCCGCATCCCCGCCCTCCTGCTGGGCCGGCCGGACGCGGAAGTCGAGGTGAGGCGTCTCCAGCACGTCGGAGGCCAGGCGCTTGACCTGGTACAGCTCCTCGCAGGTGAGACGCGAAGAGGCGATGATGCCGACAGCGCCCGGCCCCCCCGCCTCCAGGATCGGGGCGAGGCGCTCCCCGAGGGCCGCGGCCGCCGCCGGGACCGACGCGGGCTCGAGCGCCCCGTCGTGCCGCACCGACGGACCCCGCAGCTGGCAGCGGCCGTGGAGCGGCAGCGCCTCGAAGCGGCCGATGTCGCAGATCCAGTAGCCGTTCACCTCCCCGTTGTGGCGGGGGCGCACCCGCAGGATCTCCGGTCCCTTCCGCTCCAGGTGGCGGACGTCCAGAACCGTATTGCAGCCCCGGCTGCAGCCCGGGCAGACGGAGGGCTCCTGCTTCACCAGATCCCAGGGCCGGGCCTGGAAGCGGTAGCGTTCGCTGGTCAGGGCCCCGACGGGGCAGAGGTCGATCACGTTGCCGGAGTAGCGGTTGTCGAGCTGCTTTCCCGGGAAGAGATCGATCTCGGACTGCGCCCCGCGGAAGACGATCCCGAGCTCCCCCGTCCCGACCACGTCCCGGCAGAACCGGACGCACCGGCTGCAGAGAATGCAGCGCTCGGCGTCGAAGACGATATAGGGGCCGATCTTCCGGTGCTTCACCCGCTTCACCTTGGGCTCGGTGTAGCGGCTCCCCCCGGGGCCGAAGCGCATCGTGTAGTCCTGGAGTGGGCACTCCCCCCCCTTGTCGCAGACCGGGCAGTCCAGGGGGTGGTTCAGGAGGTAGAACTCCAGGACGGATTGGCGCGCCTTCTCGACCTTCTCGCTCACGCTC
Organism: Candidatus Methylomirabilis sp.; assembly: GCA_036000645.1. Lineage (NCBI taxonomy): Bacteria > Methylomirabilota (SeqCode) > Methylomirabilia (SeqCode) > Methylomirabilales (SeqCode) > Methylomirabilaceae (SeqCode) > Methylomirabilis (SeqCode) > Methylomirabilis sp. (SeqCode). Next base: position 2,462 of record DASYVA010000007.1, on the reverse strand, counting down.
CGGACGACCATCCCTTCCGCCACGGGGGTGGCGCAGGCGACGAGGAGCTTCGGGGAGCGCTCCACCTCCACCTGGCACATCCGGCAGGAGCCCTCCACCGGCAGTCCCGGGTGGTAGCAGTAGTGGGGGATCTCGACCCCCGCCGCGAGGGCCGCCTCCAGGATGGTGGTCCCCACGGGGACCGTCAGGCTCTGGCCGTTCAGGCTGAAGGTCGGCATTCCCACTTCCCTACGCGGCCAGCGGACAGCGGCGCTCCCGGACGTGGGCCTCGAACTCGTCCCGGAAGTACCGGAGGTACGAAGCGATCGGGAGCGCCGCCGCGTCGGAGAGGACGCAGATGGTCTTCCCGGTCATGTTGTCGCAGACGTCGAGGAGCAGGTCCAGGTCCTCCCGGCGCCCGCCCCCCCGCTCGATCCGGGCCAGGACCTTGTGGAGCCAGGCGGTCCCTTCCCGGCACTGGGTGCACTGGCCGCAGGACTCGTGGTGGAAGAAGCGCGCCACCACCTCCCCCACCTGCACCATGCAGGTCCCCTCCGCCATGACGATCACGCCCCCCGAGCCCCCCATGGAGCCGGCCGCGGCCAGCGACTCGAAGTCCATGCCCACGTCCAGGTGCTGCGGGGTCAGGACCGGGGAGGAGGCGCCGCCGGGGATGACCGCCTTGAGGGCCCGGCCGTCGCTCACGCCGCCGGCGTGCTCCAGGAGGAGCTCCCGGAGCGTGACCGACAGGGGGAGCTCGTAATTCCCCGGCCGGCTCACGTGGCCGCTCACGGAGAAGATGCGGGTCCCCTTGCTCTTCTCGGTGCCGATCGCGGCGTACCACTCGGGGCCGCGGGTGAGGATGTGGGGGAGGTTGCAGAGGGTCTCCACGTTGTTGACCACCGTCGGGGACTGGTAGAGGCCCCGGACGGCCGGGAAGGGGGGCCGGATGCGGGGCATCCCCTTCTTCCCCTCCAGCGACTCGATCAGGGCCGTCTCCTCCCCGCAGATGTAGGCTCCCGCCCCCCGGTGGAGGGTGATCGTGAGGTCGTAGCCGCTCCCCAGGACGCTCTGCCCCAGGAAGCCCTGGGTGGCCGCCTCGTGGAGCGCCCGCGTGAGGACGCTCGCACCGTACACCAGCTCGCCCCGGATGTAGACGTAGGAGCGGTGGCAGCCGATGGCGTAGGCGGCCAGGATGATCCCCTCCAGGAGCTGGTGCGGGTCCCGCTCGATGAGCTGGCGGTCCTTGAAGGTCCCGGGCTCGCTCTCGTCGGCATTGCAGAGGAGGTATCGGGGGAGGCCGGAGTCCTTCGGGACGAACCCCCACTTCAGGCCCGTGGGGAAGCCGGCCCCGCCCCGACCCCGGAGCCCCGACCGCTTCACGCGTTCGATGACCTCTGCCGGGGGAACCTTCCCCAGGACGTTTCGCACGGCCTCGTAGCCCCCGACGGCCAGGTACTCGGGCAGGGTCCCGCCGTACCCGGGCCGCTCCATGTTCTTGAGCAGGATCTTCTCGTGGGTCGGCATCCCTCGCATCCCACCGGCCCCCGGCGCGGCGGCCGCTTACCGGGCGGCGGCGCGCCACCGCGTAAGCAGCGCGCGCACGCTCTCCGGGCTCAGGTTCTCGTGGTACTCGTCGTTCACCTGCATCACGGGGGCGCTGCCGCAGGACGCCAGGCACTCCACCCGCTGCAGGGTGAAGAGGCCGTCGGGGCTCGTCTCGCCCTCCCCGATCCGCAGCTCCTCCTTCAGGGTCCCGATGATCCGCTCCGCCCCCCGCAGGGTGCACGACAGGTTCTGGCAGACCTGGAGCCGGTGCTTCCCGACCGGCTTGAGGTTGAACCAGGAGTAGAAGGTGGCCACCTCCAGGACCTCCACCGGGTGGAGGTGGAGGCGCCGGGCCACCTCCTCCATGGTTGCCGGCGAGAGGTACCCCTGCTCCCGCTGCACCAGGTGCAGGAAGGGCAGGAGGGCCGAGCGCTTCTCCGGGTAGCGGGCCAGGATCGCCGCCGCCTCCTGCTCCACCTGCGGGTCGAACGTCACCGGTCGACCTCCCCCAGGACGATGTCGATGCTCCCGATGACCGCCACCACGTCCGCCACGAGCCGCCCCTCCACCATCCGGGGGAGGGCCTGCAGGTTGAGGAGGGAGGGCGGGCGGACCCGGACCCGGTAGGGCTTGGTGCTCCCGTCGCTCACCACGTAGAACCCGATCTCCCCCTTGGGGGATTCGATGGGGACGTAGGCCTCCCCCGGTGGGACCGCGAACCCCTGGGAATAGAGGAGGAAGTGGTGGATCAGGGCCTCCATGCTCCGCCGGACGGCCGGCTTCGGCGGCGGGACGATCTTGGGGTTGTCGATGTTCACCGGCCCCTTCGGCAGTCGGTCCAGGCACTGGCGGACGATCGCGGTGGACTGGCGCATCTCGAAGATGCGGCAGCGGTAGCGATCGTAGACATCCCCGTTCTGCCCCAGGGAGACGTC
>DASYVA010000006.1 GCA_036000645.1 Candidatus Methylomirabilis sp. | reverse complement strand
TGGGCATCCCCTCGGCCCGCGAAGGCAGGACGAAGACGGTGGCGTCCAGGTAGAGATCCGAGACCTTCTCCGGCGGCACCGGCCCCACGAACTCCACGCACTCCGCCTGCTCTCCCTCGTTGAGCATCCCTTTCCAGGAAGAGTCCAGCGACGGACCGACGATGCGGAACCGCGCCCGGGGCTGCCGGGCGAGCACCTGGGGGACCACCGCCAGGAGGTCGGGAAGCCCTTTGCGCCGGGCGTCCTCCTCCAAGGGGTTTCCACCGACGTAGAGGACCATCGGATCGGAGCCGGGGACGCGGCTCCGGCCCTCCACGGGATCCGCGGTGGTGGGGAGGAGCTCCACCCGAGCCCCCGGGACGATCTCGGAGAAGACCTCCCTCCAGTAGCTGCCCCTCACCAGGATGGCACGCGGGCGGCGGAGGAGGAAGCGGATCATGCACTTCTTGAGCGGGCCGGCCTCCCCGTGGAAGCGTTCGAAGCGGCTCCCGTGGCAGACGAAGACGCTGGGGACCCTCAGGACCCACGCTCCGAGGATGAACGGAGCGTTGCGCCAGAAGTCGCCGTAGTGCGAGCTGTGCACCTGGACCGCGGCCGGTCGCCGGAAGACCATCTGCCTCGCAAAGTTCAGGAAGCTGCGCGCGAGCTGGTAGACCTTCCCCGCCGCGCCCAGCTCGTAATGGGCGTACCTCCCCGTGGGGCAGACGTGGACGAGGTCGAAGTGGGAGGGCAGCTCCGAACGGTGGATGCTCCGCACGCAGGTGGAGATCCCGGTCCGGACGTTCGCCGGGGGCCCCACCAGGAAGAGGCGGGGGCGCGGCCTGCTGCCCTGGGGACCGACTCCGTGCAAGCGGTCCCGCTCCAGGTTGAAGGCGAGACCGTGCACCGCGTCCCTCTCCGCGACCGCAAGCCGGCGGAGGCGGTACCGGTCGTCCCCCAGGTCCAGGGGACCGTTCTCCGACGTACAAGCGGAGAGGAAGCCGGCTTCGCGGACCAGCCGGGCCACCCGGAGATCCTGGTTCTCCACCGCGGGGCCGTTGGGGTAGGCGAAGTGGAGGACGGGGCGCTCCAGACCCTTCTCCAGGACCTTCCGTGACCTCGAGATCTCTCCGGCGGCCTGCCCGTCATCGAGGAAGGTCAGCACGGGGTGCGAGACGGTGTGGGCGCCGATGTCGATGCCCGCCCCCGCGGCCTCCCGGAGCTCCTCCCAGCCCATCATCCACTTCCCCGACCCCTCGATGGGCCCGTCCACGCCGGCCAGAGACGCCAGCTGCGCCAGGTCGCGCTCGGCCTCGGGTGGGGGCTTGCGACAGAGCTCGCCGGTGAGGGCCTCGATCCAGCCCTCACGGGCGGCGGGGGAGCTGAGGTCCATGGGCCCCAGGCCGGGGAAGTCAATCTCGGCCCTCTCGGTCTTCAAGAGGAGCCCCCGGAGCCGGGAGACCCAGAAGCTCCACCCATCCCCCACCGCGCCAGCGGTGACGAAGACCGTCGCCGGGAGCCCCAGGGAGCGGAGGCAGGGCAGCGCGTGCCGGTGGTTGTCCCGATAGCCATCGTCGAAGGTGATGGCCACCGCCCGCGGGGGGAACGGCTCCCCCGCGGCCACGCAGTCGACCAGCCGGGCCAGGGGGACCACCTGGTACCGATCGGCCAGGAACTCCATCTGCCGCTCGAAGGTCCGGGGGCTGACGGAGATGCTCGGAGCGCGGTACAGGAGGTTCTCCGGGGTCGGCTCGCTGACCGAGTGGTAGCGGAGGACCACCGCCCGCCGGGGGTCGGCCCGCCTCCGCAGGAGAGGCAGGACCCCGCAGCGCTCAAGCCCGCCCGCCACCAGGCCCCTCAGCGCGGCCCTCATGGGCTCCCCTCCAGGTAGCTCTTCGTCCTCCTGCGCCAGGAGGGACGGACCAGCCGGTCCAGGAGGCCCAGGACGCCGCCCAGGACGACGGCAGCCTCGCTCGTGAAGAGGACCGCGACGCCCAGCAAGCGGTCCCGCAGCCGGAACCTCTCCTCGCCGTCCGCCTGGAAGAGGGCCAGCTTGCGCCACACCCGCAGGTTGAGGTAGAGGATGAGGAGGACGGCAGCCGGAAGGAGGAGCCAGGGGAAGACGATGGAAGCAGCCAGCACGGCGAGGCCCGCGCCGTAGATCGCCACCAGCTTCCCGAGGTTGCTCCGGGGCAACCCGATCCGGCTCACCCAGAGCTCGTAGAGGTAGTGCCGAGCCCAGAGCTGGCGGAACGACCGCGGCATCTTGTGGTGGACCTTGGCATCGAGGGTGATGGAGACCTTTCCACCCATCCTCCGCACCTTATAGCCGAAGAGCCGGTCCTGGCCCTTGCGCGCCCACTCGCTGAACCCGCCCACCCGTTTCAGGATCCTCCGCCGGTAGGCCATGCACATGCCGCCGGGCACGACTTGGTCCGTGATCAGCGCCCGGATCTGCTCCTTGTCCATCCCCCGCCGGTGGTGCTCCAGCACGGCGGTGCACACACGGCGGAAGGGGGTGTCGGAGATCGGGAGATGCAGCCCCCCCAGGAAGTCCAGCTCGGGATCCTCCTCGAAGGGCCGCGCCATGGCCTCCAGCCAGTCGCGCTCAGCGCGGTTGCCCAGATCCATGAAGACGATGATGTCGTGGGCCGCCGCGCGCGTCCCGGCGTTCCGCCCCCCTCCCGCGAACAGGGACTCGTTGCGCGTCACCGTGAGGGGGATCCGCCGGTGGCGGTGACGGAGGAAGCGCTCCACCGTTTCGTCGGCGGAGCACGCGTCCGCCAGGACGATCTCATCGGGGAGCCGGGTCTGGGCAAAGAGCGACTCCAGGGTGTAGTCGACGTTGAGGGCCTCGTTCCGGGCGGGTATGACCACGCTCACCAGGGTGCGGACCTTCCGGTCCGCGGCGAGCGGGGAGAGGGGCCCGCCGGCCCCCGCCCCCTCGGGGGGGCCGGGGGGGGAAGACAGCGCCGCCCCCTCGGGGGGGCCGGGGGGGGAAGGCACCCCCGCCCCCTCGGGGGGGCCGGGGGGGGAAGGCACCCCCGCCCCCTTGGGGGGGCCG
>DASYVA010000005.1 GCA_036000645.1 Candidatus Methylomirabilis sp. | reverse complement strand
GGGTGCCCCGTCGGCGCTTTAGGCTTCCCGCTCCCGAAGGGCGGGCCTGCACACCACGCCGGGAAGAGGGCTCCCAGGCTTCGCGTGTTGGCTCAAGGAACACTGCCCCATCACGAACACGGTAGGGGATGCGGAACTCTCCCGTACCACTCCGCGTGCGCCACTCTCCTCCGGCCTCGATGTCTGGCCCTCCCTCCGACCGCGCCCTCACGCGCGGGCGGAGACCACCTGATCGAGAGACTGGCTCAGCTCTGCGATCTTGGCCAGCGCGGTCGCCGTCTCCCGCTCCCGGGCCTCCCCCAGCTTAAACAGCTCATCGGCGATGTTGAGGGAGGCCAGCACGGCCATCCGGACCGAGGGCATGGCCGGGGCCCCCTTCGCCACCTCGTACAGCTTCGTGTCCACGTACTGGGCGACCCGCCGGATGTACGCCGGGTCCTCGCTGGCCCGCAGGGTGTACCGCTCGCCGAAGATCTCCACCTGGGAGACATGCTCGTCCGCTGGCATCAGTGCCGCTCCCTCAGGGCCGCCTCGGCCCTGGCGACCTCCTCCACGAGGCCATCCAGGCGGGAGCGGATCTCCTCCCGCTCCGCCTCGAGGCGCTGCAGGGAGGCCCGGAGGTGCTCCTTCTCTTGTTGCTCCCGCCGGACGGTATCGGTCAGCGACTCCATCCGGCGCTCCAGCTCCTGCAGCCGGGCCTCCAGGGCCTCCTTCTGGGTCCGGGTCTCCTGGAGGATCGCCACCGCCTCCCGGACCTTCCTCTCCAGCTCCTCCAGCCGGTCCATGAGCATCGCCGCCCCCGCCGCCCACGCCGTTTACCGGATGCTGGCCCCCAGCTCGGCCTGCAGCCGTGCCAGGACTTCCCCGTGGGCCGCGTTTACCTCGGCATCGGTCAGGGTCCGGTCGGCGGCCCGATAGGCCACCGAGAAGGCCAGGCTCCTGTGACCGGCCGGGATCTTCTCCCCCTCGTATAGATCGAAAAGCGTGACCGCTTCCACCAGTGCCCCACCGGCCGCCTCGATCACCGCCCGGACCCGGGCAGCCGGGAGGTCCGCCGGGACCAACACCGCCACGTCCCGGATCACCGCCGGGAACCGGGGGAGCGGCCGGTGCTGGGCCACCGGGGTCGCGCGGGCCAGGAGGCGATCGAGATCTACCTCGAAGGCCGCCGGTCTCCCCCCGAGCCCCAGGCGGGCACAGACCTCCGGGTGGACCTCCCCTGCCGACCCCACGGCCTCCCCGCCCGCCAAGACGACTGCCTGACGTCCGGGGTGCAGGTACGGCACATGCCCTTCCGCGCCAAAGGCGATCGGGATCCCCAGGGTCCGGCCCAACGCTTCCAGCGTCCCCTTCGCGTCGAAGAAGTCGACGGCTCCGGTGTCCCCACTCCAGTGGATCCACCCGCGCGCGCCGCTGGCCACGGCGGCCAGCCGCCCTTCCTCCCGGGGAAGCCGCTCCCCGGCGATCGGGCGATAGACGTGGGCGACTTCGAAGAGCCACGCCGACCGGATCCCATGGCGCTCGTTGGTCAGCAGGTCCTGCAGGAGGGCAGGCAGGAGGAAGGTGCGGAGCAATGTCTCCCCGCCCCCCAGCGGATTCCGGATCCTGACCGCATCCCGGAGCGGGTGACCGGGCGGCAGCGTGAACGTATCAAACGCCTCTTCTCTTGTAAAGGAGAAATTGACCACTTCCTGATACCCGGAGGCGACCAACAGGCGCCGGACGGCTCCCTCGAGCCGCCTCTCCTCCAGGCGGGCGGGCATCACCGCCCGGCCGGCAGGAAGGGAGGCCGGGATCTTCTCGAAACCCTGGACCCGGGCGACCTCCTCGATCACGTCGATCTCCCGGGTCACGTCGGCTCGCCAGGAGGGGACCGTGAGCGCGAGACTCCTCCCGCGCCCGCGTCGGACCGCGAAGCCGAGGCCCCGGAGGATGCGGCTCGCGGCGGCCGCCTCCACCGGCGCCCCCAGGATGGCCGCTGCTCGGGGCAGGCGCAGGGTCACGCGGCGCGGGACGAGGGGAACCGGCTTCGCGTCCAGGAGGCCGGGGGCGACGGTCCCCCCGGCCGTCTCCTGGATGAGATGGGCCACCCGGTCGGCTGCCCCCGCCGGGGCCCCGGGGTCCACCCCCCGCTCGAAGCGGTAGGAGGCCTCGGTCAAGAGGCCGAGGGCCTTGGCGGTCCGGCGGACGCTCAGCGGGTCGAAGATGGCGCTCTCCAGGAGGAGGTCGGTGCTGTCCGGGCGGACCTCGGTGCCGGCCCCCCCCATCACCCCCGCCACGGCCACCGGGTCGGCGGCGTCCGCAATCACCAGCATCCCGGAGCTGAGAGGGCGGGTGACCCCATCCAGCGTGGTCAGGTGCTCCCCCGCTCGAGCCCGGCGGACCACGACGCGCCGCTCCTTCAACAGACTGAGGTCAAAGGCGTGGATCGGCTGTCCGACCTCCAGCATGACGTAGTTGGTGGCATCCACTACGTTATTGATCGGCCGAATCCCGCACGCTTCCAGCCGGCGGCGGAGCCAGAACGGCGAGGGACCGACCCGCACGCCCCTCATGACCCGGGCGACGTAGCGCGGGCACAGGTCGGGGTCGGCGATCTGCACCCCCGCCAGGCGCTTCGCCGCCTCCTTGCCCTCCCGCGGAAGTCGGCGGGGCACGGTGAGGCGGGAACCGGTGAGCACCGCCACCTCCCGCGCCACCCCCAGGTGGGAGAGGCAGTCCCCCCGGTTCGGCGTGACGGCGATCCCCAGGAGGTGGTCCGCCACGGGGAGGGCTTCCTGGAGCGGCCGCCCCAGCGTGAGCGGCCCCGGGAGGATCAGGATCCCGTCCCCATCGGGGCCGAGGCCCAGCTCCCGCTCGGAGCACAGCATCCCCTGGGAGCGCTCCCCCTGGATGGGCGTGGCCTCGATCCGCCGCCCCCCGGGGAGGACGGCGCCGGGGAGCGCGACGGGGACCCAGTCCCCCGCCCTGACGTTGGGGGCCCCGCAGACGATCGGGAGGGGTTCCCCGCCGACGGTTACCCGGCAGCAGGTGAGCTTCCCGGAGATCGGGTGGGGGGCGGTCGTCTCGACCCGGCCCACCACCACCTGGCTGAAGTCCCCCCCCACCGCCTCGACGGCCTCCACCTCGAGGCCGGCCATCGTCAGGCGGCTCGCGAGATCCGCCGGCGGGGGAAGCTCGCCCAGGAACTCCTTGAGCCAGGCGTAGGAGATGCGCACGGCTAGTGGCCTCCCGGGTCGGCGGGAGCGACCGAGACGAGGCGCGCCCCCGTGGCCCGGACCAGCTCCTGGGGGCTCACGCGGAGCATGGCGCCATCGCTCCCCCCCCCGGCGTAGACCACAGATTGCTCCAGAACCCGCGCTTCCACCAGGACCGGGAGCCGCTGCCGGTGGCCGAAGGGAGGCATCCCCCCCACGGCGTACCCAGTCAGGGCCGACGCCTCCTCGGGGCGCGCCAGGCGGGCCTTTCCCGCCCCCAGGGCGGCCGCCAGCGCTCGGGCATCCACCCGGCCGGTTCCGTTGCTGATGACGAGGTGGGGGGCACCGTCCACCAGGAAGATCAGGGACTTCACGATCTGGGCGGTGCTGACCTTCAGGGCCGCCGCGGCCGCTTCCACCGTGGGGGTCTTCCCCCCCGGGTGGACGAGCTCCGCCGCGACGCTCCGCTCCCCGATGGCGCGGGCCACGTCGGCCTCGGTGAGCAGCGGCGGCGTCGTCATGGACGCGCGGCCCTCGCGCCGCACCTCTCCTCCGCCGCCGCGCTACACGGCATGGAACTGCTCCAGGAACCGGAGGTCGTTCTCGAAGAAGAGCCGGATGTCGTCGATGCCGTAGCGCAGCATGGCGATCCGCTCCACCCCCATCCCGAAGGCGAAGCCGGTGAACCGCTCGCTGTCGTAGCCCACGAACCGGAAGACCTCCGGGTCCACCATTCCCGCGCCCAGGATCTCCAGCCACCCCCCCTGGGAGCAGACCCGACACCCGGCGCCGCGGCAGATGACGCAGGAGATGTCCACCTCGGCGCTCGGCTCCGTGAAGGGGAAGAAGGAGGGGCGGAACCGGAGGCCGGTAGCCTCGCCGAAAAACAGGCGGACGAAGGCGGTCAGGGTCCCCTTCAGGTCGGCGAACGTGACCCCCTCGTCCACCAGGAGTCCCTCCACCTGATGGAACATGGGGCTGTGGGTCACGTCGGCGTCCCGGCGGTACACCCTCCCCGGGACCACCACCCGGACCGGCGGGGGCTGGGCCTCCATGACCCGGACCTGGACGGGGGAGGTGTGGGTCCGGAGGAGGACCTCGTCAGTGATGTAGAAGGTATCCTGCATGTCCCGCGCGGGGTGGTCTCTGGGGATGTTCAGCGCCTCGAAATTGTAATAATCCAGCTCCACCTCGGGGCCCTCGGCCACGGCGAAGCCGAGGGAGGCGAAGATCTCCAGGATGTCCTGGAGCGTGGCTGTGAGAGGGTGCAGGCCGCCCAGCCGGGGGGGGCGGCCGGGGAGGGTGATGTCCAGGCGGTCGGCGGCGAGGCCGGCCCGGGTGGCCGCGCGCAGCGCCGCGCGCCGGGCCTCGAGCGCGCCCTCGATCGCCGCCTTGACCGCGTTGGCCCGCTCCCCGACGACCGGACGGGCCTCCGGGGCCAGTTCCCCGAGCCCGCGCAGGATGGCCGTGAGGGTTCCCCGCCGGCCGAGGAAACGCACCCGGAGAGCCTCCAGGGCGGGCTCGTCGGCAACCGCGAGAGCGGCCGCGGCCTCGCTCTCCAGGGCATCCAGCCTCTTGAGCAGGTCCTGCATGGGCCTCGTCAAAAAGTTCGCCCCGACCGAGATCGGGGCGCAGGTGCTCGTCCGGCGGACCGACCGCTACGCCGGGGTGGCCGCCTTGGCCGCCTCGGCCAGCCGCTCGAAGGCTACGGCGTCCCGGACCGCCAGATCCGCCAGGATCTTGCGGTCCACGGTAATCCCTGCCGCCCGGAGACCATGCACCAGGCGGCTGTAGGACAGGCCATGGAGCCGGGCGGCCGCGTTGATGCGGGTAACCCAGAGCCGCCGAAAGTCCCGCTTCTTGGCCCGCCGGTCCCGGTAGGCGTACTGCTGGGACTTGTTCACCGCCTCCTGGGCGCTGCGGTAGGCCTTGCCCCGCTTGCCCCAGAACCCTTCCGCCTTCTTCAGCACCCGGTTCCGCCGGCGGCGGGTCACCGGGCCTCCCTTCACGCGTGGCATGCGTGGGCTCCTTTGTCAGCCGCTCGGCCCCGCGGGGCCGAGCCGGACGGTATCCTACAGATAGGGGACGAGGCGCCGGATCCGCTTCACGTCAGCCGGGTGGATCAGGTCGCCGTGCCGGAGGCGGCGCTTGCGGGCGCGCGATTTCTTGGTCAGGATATGGCTCTTTCCCGCCCGGTAGCGCCGCACCTTCCCGGTCCCGGTGGCCTTGACCCGCTTGGCCAACCCCCGCTTGGTCTTCACCTTCGGCATGCCGACCGCTCCTCCTTCAGGACTTCGGGGAAACCGGCGGGGGTCCTGCCGCCCCCCCACCTGGGCCTCCCCCCGTGGGCCCGGCCGAGCCGGAGCCGGCCGCAGCGGCCGCCCGCTCGGCCCGGCGCACCTCCGGCCGCGGCGCCAGGATCATGGTCATGTTGCGGCCCTCGAGCCGGGGGCTCTGCTCGATGAGGGCGATCTCCTTCAGGGTCTCGGCCAGCCGATCGAGCAGCCGCTTCCCGAGCTGGGTGTGGACCACCTCCCGGCCCCGGAACATGATGGTCACCTTGGCCTTGTGCCCGGCGCGCAGGAAGCGATCCACGTGCCGGGCCTTGAAGTTGAAGTCGTGCTCGTCGGTCTTGGGTCGCATCTTGATCTCTTTGAGCTGGATGATGACCTGCTTCTTCTTCGCCTCCTTGGCCTTCTTGGACTCCTCGTACCGGTACTTGCCGTAGTCCATGATGCGGCAGACCGGCGGCTTGGCTAACGGCGCCACCTCCACCAGGTCGAGGGAGAGAGCCTGCGCCTTCTCCAGGGCCTCCTGAACGGGCAGGATGCCCAACTGGACCCCGTCGGGGCCCACCACCCGAACCTCCTTCACCCGGATCCGGTCGTTGATGCGGATCCCCCTACTGATGGACCTCACCTCCTCCATGACCGGGGCCGCGGCCACGCGGCACCGGCATCACCTCCCGCGCGCGCACCCAGACCAGAAAATCCCCCATCGGCATCTGTCCCAGGTCCGTCTGCCGGCCCCGGGCGCGGACGGAGACCTCCCCCCCCGCGGCCTCCCGGTCGCCGACGACCAGGATGTACGGCACCTTCTGCAGCTCCGCCTCCCGCACCCTGAACCCCACCTTCTCGTTGCGGGCGTCCAGCTCCGCCCGGAGCCCGCCCTCCTGGAGGGTCGCGGTGACGGTCCCCGCGTAGCCCTGATGGCGCTCCGCGACCGGGAGGACCCGGACCTGGACGGGGGCCAGCCAGAAGGGGAAGGCCCCCGCGTAGTGCTCGAGCAGCACCCCCAGGAACCGCTCCAGGGAGCCGAGGAGCGCCCGGTGGATCATGAAGGGGCGGTGAGGTCGGTTGTCCTCCCCCACGTACCCGATGTCGAAGCGCTCCGGCAGGTTGAAGTCGAACTGGATCGTGGTGCACTGCCAGGGGCGCCCCAGGCTGTCCTTGATCTTGAGATCAATCTTGGGACCGTAAAAGGCGCCGCCCCCCTCCTCCACCTGGAAGGGGAGCCCGGCCTGGCGGGCCGCCCCCTTGAGGGCCTCGGTGGCGCGCGCCCACATCTCCTCGTCCCCCACCGCCTTCGGGGGCCGGGTGGCCACCCAGGTCTCGAAGTCGGTGAACCCGAAGGTCCGGAGGATGAAGAGGCTGAAGTCCACGCAGCGGAGGACCTCCGCCTCCATCTGGTCGGGCCGGCAGAAGAGGTGGGCGTCGTCCTGGGTGAAGCCCCGGACCCTGAGCAGGCCGTGGAGGACGCCGGACCGTTCGAATCGGTAGACTGTCCCGAGCTCCGCGTACCGCAGCGGGAGGTCCCGGTAGGAGCGGGGTTTCGCCCTGTAGATCATGATGTGGAAGGGGCAGTTCATTGGCTTCACGTAGTAGTTCTGCCCCTCCAGCTCCATGGGGGCGTACATGTACTCCTGATAGAAGTCCAGGTGGCCGCTCGTCTTCCAGAGCAGCTCCCGGCCCACGTGCGGGGAGTACACCAGGTCGTAGCCGCCGCTGAGGTGCGCCTCCCGCCAGAAGTCCTCGATGAGCTTGCGGACCAGCCCCCCCTTGGGGTGCCAGAGGATGAGGCCCCCGCCCACCTCCTCGGCGGTGCTGAAGAGGTCCAGCTCCCGCCCCAGCCGCCGGTGGTCCCGGCGCTTGGCCTCCTCGAGGCGGAAGAGATGTTCCTCCAGCGCCTTCCGGTCGAAGAAGGCGGTCCCGTAGATGCGGGTGAGCATCGGCCGGCGCTCGTCCCCCCGCCAGTACGCCCCGGCCAGATGCGTGAGCTTGAAGGCCGGGATGTAGGAGGTATCCGGCACATGAGGCCCACGACAGAGGTCCAGGAACTTCCCGGTCCGGTACCAGGAAACCGTCGTCGCGCCCGCCTCCGCCTCGCCGCTCAGCTCCGCGTCGGGCCGGGAGGAGCCGGTCGCCCGGAGCGCTTCTAGAATCTCCACCTTGTAGGGCTGGCCCGACGCCCGCGCCTCCTGGAGGGCCGTTTCGAGCGGGACCTCGGTCCGCTCATAGGGGAGGCGGGCCTTGGCCAGCTCGGCCATCTTGGCCTCGATGGCCGGGAGGTCCTCGGGGGTCAGGGGACGCGGGGTCTGGACGTCGTAGTAGAACCCGTCGGCAATGGCCGGCCCGATGGCGAACTGCGTGCCGGGGAAGAGTTCCTGGACCGCCGCTGCCATCAGGTGGGCCGCCGAATGGCGCAGTAGCGGTAGCGCTTCGGGATGCTCCGGGGTCACCGGCTCCACCCGCGCCCCCGCGGGGACCGGGGCCGCCAGGTCGCGGAGGACCCCGTTTACCTTGACGGCCAGCACCCGCTCCGGCCGCGGGAGCCCCGCCGCCCGCAGCAGGTCGCGGGCGGAGGCGGCAGCCGGAGCCGGCCGCTCAGTGCCGTCGGGCATGAGGAGCACGACCTGTTTCATCCCATCACTGCGGACAATCCCGCCCTTGCGAAGACACGAATAGGGCACCGCGGGCAACCCGGCCCCGCGATGCCCTACATCTCCACCACCGGCGTCCGGTGGGATCCCTTCGGAATGGTAGGCACGGGCGGTCTCGAACCGCCGACCTCTTGCGCGTCAAGCGCATCCTGTCCTTTCAAGGTGTTCCAGCCTATTCCAGAAGAGTCCAGATTGTCAAGCACTTAGGCCCCCTGAGGCTTCGGGCTGCTCCAGAAGGTTTCGGCCTGTTTTAGGGCCTCCTGTTTCCCAATGTTTCCCAAGCACCTACTCCGGAGCAGGGAGGGCCTTCGTCGCCAGCGCGTCCAGCCGGGCCGCCTGCTCAGCGCCGAGGGCCATCTTCCCCGCCAGCTTGCCGTATACGTCCATCGTGAGCTTGATACTGCTGTGCCCCACCCGCTCCTGGATCTGCTTCGGGTGCGTCCCGGCCTCAACGTGCAGGGCGATGAAGGTACGCCGGAAGTCGTGCGGCCGGATCCCCTCCACGCCGAGCGCCTTGAGGGCCGGGGCGAAGTGCCGGCTCCGGACGTTCCCCGGGTAGAGCGGGGTCCCGTCCTCGCTCGGGAAGACCAGGCCCAGGGGATTCGGGGAGCCGTTCTGCGTCTCGCGGTGCGCCTCGAGGAATGGGAACAGGGGCGCCGGGATCTCCACCGCCCGCTGGCCGGCCTCTGACTTCGGCTCCGCGATCGCCCACCGTGGCTCCCCGGCCTTGCAGTCCTTCTTTCGGCGCCAGATGACCTGCCGCTGGATGAGCAGCCGGCGGTGGCGGGCGTCGAGGTCGCTCCAGCGGAGTCCCAGGGCCTCTCCGATCCGGAGGCCGCAGAAGGCCATCACCAGGAACAGCACCCCGTACACGCGCCCGACGTGCTCACAGAGGAGCCGCACCTGTTCCGCCGTCAGATACCGGAGCTCGCGCTTCGGGACCGGGAACCGGCGGACCGCCTCCATCGGGTTGACGTAGATGCGGCCCTTCTGCCGGGCGTCCTTGAGCAGCGTCCCCAGGACCGTCCGGCAGATCTCCACGCTCCGGGGGCCCGGCTCCCCGCGGGAGAGGAGGTCCGCCTGCCAGCGTTCGATGCGCTCGGCGCCGAGGCGCTGGAGCGGGATCGGGCCGAAGGCCGGGATGAGGTACTTCTGGACGGCCCACTCGTGGAGCGCCGCTGTGTTGGGGGAGACCGTGGGCCGCCGGCGGGCCAGCCAGTCCAGGGCGAAGTCCCGGAAGGGAATCGGCCTCGGATCCACATAGGTGCCCTGGCGGATGTCCACCCGCACCGTATCCCGGAACGCCTTGGCCTCTTCCTCCGTCTTGAAGGACCGCCAGCGGAGCCGCTTGCTCTCAGGATCCCGCCAGCCGACGGAGAAGGGGCTCGGGCGGTCGGGGCGCTTCCGGATCCCGTCTTTCATCTTCTCGCCCATCGCTCAACCCTCCTCTATGACGTCGTATGCCCTGCGAGTGCTATCCTGAGTGTCACGCCTCCTCGTCCTCGCGGATGGGCCGTGATTTAGTGGCGACTTCAACGATAAAATCGAGTACCGTTGATATCTCTGGGTCAATTTGGTCCCTTGGTATATAGCGAGCCAAACGGTGATAGTCAGTCTTATTCATAAGATTAGGGAGACCGAGCTTGGTGAAAAAGGCTTGAAATAGACGATCCAAAAACTCACCGCTCACCTTGGTTTCCACCCACCAGCGATCTGCCGGATTACGCTGGGCCGCCTTTGGGACAAAGTCTTCGATGCATTCTTGCATGACACTACGTCGCCTTTCGGCCTCTGCGCGCTCAAACAAGGGTCCCTGTGCTGCCAGCTGGGGAGAGGCTTCGGCGTAGGCCAGAAGGGTTTCTACCGTGCAGATGTAGTTCTCGATCTCGCGACGTTGCCACATTAGCTCCTTGAGCTCGGGCCGATCCTGGAGCGATTGATCCAAATGGTCGAATAGAGCGAAACCTACGAGATCCTGCTTGGCCTCGCGCAACCCATAGAAATGGTCACGCGCCTTCTGAGGCTTGTTCTCGACATAGTGGACAAACGGGCGTGCAAGCAAGGCAGATGCATTATGGTCTAGCCTCTCTGAAAGAGCACGCAGTACAGCGAGATCAGTTGAGCCTTCCAGGTAGAGAACCCATC
>DASYVA010000004.1 GCA_036000645.1 Candidatus Methylomirabilis sp. | reverse complement strand
CTGCAGGAGGAACCCCGGAGCCTCAGCCGGGAGCTGGACTGGGTCATCAAGCTCGACCTCGTCCACAACTACATGCAGCGGAAGAAGGTCGGCTTCGAGGACCAGCGCATCTCCATGCTGGACCTCCAGTACCATGACATCAAGCGGAGCCGGGGGCTCTACTACATCCTGACCCGGGAAGAGCTGGTGGAGCGGATGGCCACCGAGGCGGACATCGACCGGGCGGTGGTGGAGCCGCCCCAGAGCACCCGCGCCCGGATCCGGAGCGACTTCATCAAGTACGCGATGGAGCGGAACAAGTCCTACGACGTGGGCTGGTCCTATCTGAAGCTGAACGACCGGTACCAGCGCACGATCCTGTGCAAGGATCCGTTCCAGTCCAAGGACCCGCGGGTCGAAGAGATGATCTCCTCCTCGTAATACAAGCGACAGAATGGCAGTGACAGGGTCCGGGTCCTGTCGCCGGCGCCACCCGGACCCTGGGTCACACAACGTGTGTCGTTTGGATTAGGTAGGGTGCGCGCGTAGCCCCCGTTTGTTCTCTCCCTACCCGCTCGGTGCGTTCCCCACGGAGGATTCCGATGGCAGCACAGCGACCGGCGGAGCCGGCCCGGACGGCCGTCCGGGTCGAGGACGTGACGGCCTACCGGGGCGATGCCCTGGTGGTCAACCTCTTCGAGGGGGTGAGCGAGCCCACGGGGGCCACGGGCGCCGTGGATACGGCGCTGGGGGGGGCCATCCGCACCCTCATCCGCCAGAAGGAGATCACCGGGAAGGCGGGGGAGCTGACCGCGGTCCACCCCTTCGACCGGCTGCCGGTGGCCCGGGTGCTGGTGGTGGGCCTGGGGAAGCAGGAGCAGTTGGACCTGGAGCGGGTCCGGGCCCTCACGGGGGAGGCCCTGCGCCTCTTGCGGCGGACCGGGGCGCGGCGCGTCGGGACCATCCTGCACGGCGCCGGGGGCGGCGGCCTCGATCCGCCGGCCGCGGCGCAGGCCGTGATCGAGGGGGCCATCCTGGGCTGCTACCGCTTCGACCGGTACAAGAAGGCGGAGAAGGATCGGAAAGTTCTGGAGGAGCTGACGATCCTGACCCGCGAGGGGGCGGGGCGGCGGGCGCTGGAGGAGGCGCTCCGGCGGGGGCGGATCGTGGCCGAGGCCGTCACCCTGGCCCGCGACCTGGTGAACGCGCCTCCCAACGACCTGACGCCGGCCGCCCTCGCCGCCGCCGCGAGCGCCGCGGCTCGGAGCGCGGGCTTCTCCTGCCGCGTCCTGGAGCGGGGACAGATGCGGCGACTGGGGATGGGGGCGCTCCTGGGCGTCGCGCAGGGGAGCGCGAACCCGCCCCGCCTCATCGTCCTCCGCCACCGGGGCAGCCGGCAGGCCAAGCCGGCGGTCGCCTTCGTGGGGAAGGGGGTCACCTTCGACACCGGGGGCATCTCGATCAAGCCGGCCGAGAACATGGAGAGCATGAAGGGGGACATGTCGGGGGCGGCCGCGGTCATCGGGGCGTTCGCGGCCCTGGCGCGCCTCCGGGCGAAGGTCCACGTCCTGGGGGTCATCCCCGCCGTGGAGAACATGCCCAGCGGAACCGCGACCCGGCCGGGGGACATCCTGCGGGCGATGAGCGGGAAGACGATCGAGGTCATCAACACGGACGCGGAGGGTCGCCTCATCCTGGCCGACGCCCTCACCTACGCGCGACGGGAGGGCGCGGCGCGCCTGGTGGACATTGCCACCCTGACGGGAGCCTGCGTCGTGGCGCTGGGAACGATCCGGAGCGGGGCGTTTGCCAACGACGAGGCGTGGCTGGCCGCCGTCCGCGAGGCGAGCGACGCGGCGGGCGAGAAGGTCTGGCCGCTCCCCATGGACGAGGAGTACGACGAGCTGATCAAGAGCGACGTGGCCGAGATCAAGAACACCGGGGGGCGGAAGGGCGGCGCCATCACCGCCGCGAAGTTCCTGGCGCACTTCGTCGACCAGACCCCCTGGGTCCACCTGGACATCGCCGGCACCTTCGAGACCGACAAGGAGAAGGGCTACCGGGTCAAGGGCGGCACCGGCGTCGCCGTCCGCACCCTCGTCGAGCTCGGCCTCCGTCTCGCGGGCTAATGCACACGACCGAATCAACGTGACACGGTCCGGGTCCTGGCGCCGGCGCCGCCCGGCGCCACCCGCGGCTCGACTGCCATCCTCGATGCAAATCATTGGAGCAGCAGGAGCGGGCGCGATCCAACGCCACGGACATTCCGCGGACTGCTCCGCTGAAAAGACAGCGCGCCGCAGGCTCCCCGCCTGCGGCGCGCTGGTTCGAGACGCGGGGCCTACCGAACCTCGACGGCCACGCAGGTGAGGGTCTTGGTGATACCGTTGATCGTCCGGATTTTGGAGAGGACGACCTTTCCCAGCGCGTCGATGCTCGCGGCCTCCACGTGGGCGATGATGTCGTAGGGGCCGGTGACGGCGTGGGCCATCTTCACGCCCGGGATCTTCTGGATGGCCTTCAGTGCGCTCCGGGCCTTATCGGATGCTGCCTCGATGAGCACGTACGCGATCGTCGGCATCCTCTTCCCCTCCTGTCACGCCTCCCGCCCCTCACTACCGGCCGGTCCCGACCCGCCGGGCGCCGACCGCTTCCTCGCCGTCCCTCCGCCGACGCGCCCCTCGAGCGCCGAAATCTTGGCCGTCCGCCGGGCGTGCCGACCCCCCTCGAAGTGGCTCTCCAACCAGGCTCTCACGATCTCGCGGGCCAGGCCGGACCCCACCACCCGGCCCCCCATGGTGAGGACGTTGGCGTCGTTGTGGGCCCGGGCCATGCGGGCCGAGAACGGGTCGGAGCAGCAGGCGGCCCGGACCCCCGGGATCTTGTTGGCTGTGATGGCCATCCCGATCCCCGTCCCGCAGACGAGGAGGCCCCACGGGACCTCCCCCGAGGCGACCGCGCCCGCCACGGCCGCGGCAAAGTCGGGGTAGTCCACCGACTCGAGCGAGTCGGTTCCCAGGTCCCGGATCTCGTAGCCCTGCTCCTTCAGGTAGGCCTTCAGATCTTCCTTGAGGGCAAAGCCGGCGTGATCGGCCCCCACGGCCACCACCTTCTCCACCGGAACCTCCCGGGGCCGCGACCCCACGACAGCGCTCGCCAGCGTATCGGAAAGGCCATTCCGAGGCAAGGGGAAAACCGGCGGCCTAGGACGCCGTCCAGCCCCCATCCACGGTCAGGACGGTCCCGGTGATGTAGGCGGCGGCATCCGAGACGAGGAAGAGCGCGGCGGCCGCCACCTCCTCGGGGGTGCCGAACCTCCCGAGGGGGACCCGCGCCAGCAACTTTTCCCGCAACGCCGGGTGCTCCCGGAGGCCCGCGGTCAGGTCGGTCTCGATGAAGCCCGGGGCCAGCGCGTTCACGGTCACCCCGTGCTGCGCCCACTCCAGGGCCAGCGTGCGCGTCAGTTGCAGCAGCCCCCCCTTCGTGGCATTATAGGCGGCCAGCCGGGGGAGGCCCACCAGCCCGCCGATGGACGCCATGACCAGGACGCGCCCGCCCGGCCGGGCGGTGAGACGGGGGGCGAAGGCGCGGGCGCACAGGAAGGCGCCGGTCAGGTTCGTGTCCAGGACGGCCCGCCAGTCCTCGAGGCGGTGCGCCTCGGCCCGGGCGTAGACCGGGCTCACGCCGGCGTTCAGGACCAGGATATCGAGATGGGGGGCGAAGGCGGCCGCCCCCTCCGCAAGGTGCGCGACGGCGGCCGGATCGCTCACGTCGGCGGGCAGTGCGGCGGCGCGCCGCCCCAGCTCCCGGACGGCCCCGGCCACCGCCTCCGCTCCCTCCGGCTTGCGGCTGTTCACGAGCACATCGGCTCCGTGCCGGGCGAGGGCGAGGGCCACGGCCCGGCCGATCCCCCGGCTCGCGCCGGTCACCAGGGCGACCCTCCCCGTCAGGTCACAGAGCGGAGCACGTGACATGGGTCTCTCCGGCGGGCAGTCAAACAGAATCGCCAGGGGCTGTCAAGGCGCCCCGGGCGCGCGCCGATGAGCCTCCTCGACGACCCGGTCCGCCGCGAGGCCCTCCAGCACCTGGACGGTCTCTACGCGCTGGCCCGCTGGCTCGCCCGCGACGCCCGGGAGGCCGAGGATCTGGTCCAGGAGACCTACCTGCGCGCCCTCCGGTTTGCGCATCAGTTCACGCCCGGAACCAACCTGCGCGCCTGGATGTTCCAGATATTGAGGAATCTCTCCTCGACGGCGCGGAAGCGCCGCGGGCGCGACCAGGCGCTCTTCGGCGGGCTGCCCGGGGGCGTGGAAGGAGGGGCGGGCGCGCCGAACCCGGCCGTCCCTGGCGGAGCGGGGGCGGGCGCGGCGCTCGACCTGGACGCCGCGCTCCACCGGCTGCCCGAGGAGTTCCGGACGGCGGTCCTGCTGGCGGACCTGCTCGGCTGCTCGATGGCGGAGGTCGCCCTGATCCAGGGGTGCCCGGTGGGGACGGTGAAGTCCCGCCTCTCCCGGGCGCGGGGGATGCTGCGAGAGATGCTGAAGGATTACCGGCCATGAGCACGGTGCCGCGCGAGTGCCGGGCCATCCAGGCGCTGGTGCCCGACCTCCTGGGCGGGGAGCTGGAGCCCGACGTCGCGGAGGCGGTCGAGGGGCACGCCGGCGCCTGCGCGATCTGCGGGCCGATCCTCACCGCCGAGCGGCAGGTCCGGGACCTCGTCCGGGAGCACGCATCCCGGCCCGCGGCCCCGGCGCTGCTCCGGGAGCGGGTGGCCACCCTTCTCGGCTCCCGCCCAGGCCTGCGCGGCCGGCTGGCCGACCTCCTCTCGACGCCGGGACGCGCGGCGGCCGCGGCCGCGGTCCTCGTCGCTCTCGTCGTGACGCCGTCCCTCTATTTCCTGCTGGCCGGCCGGGCGGAGCCGATCCAGATGCTCACCCAGGCCTCCGTGACCGAACACGCCCGGGTCGCGCTGAGCCACGGCTGGCGCGCGGAGCGGGCGGACCGCGCGGCGCTCCTCCGGTACGCGCGCGAGAGCCTCGGGCTTCCCCTGGAGCGGCTCTTCGCGGGCGACGCGGAGCTGGAATTGCTGGAGGCCTACCCCGCCGTGGTCCTGGGCGAGAAGGGGGTCGCCATTCTCTACCGGGACCGGACGGGGCGGACGAGCACCCTCCTCGTGCTCCCGGGTCGAGAGCTGACGATTCCGGCGGGCAACCGGATGCGGATCGAGACGTGGCAGCCGTATCTCGCCCACGCGGACCAGCACAGCCTCCTGATCTGGAAGCAGGGGGGCCTGACCTACAGCCTGATCTCCGCACAGGATAAGGCGGGTCTCGCCCAGGTTTTCCTCAAGATCCGCAAGGCCCCCTAGTGCCGGGCCAACTGACGTCGCCTCACGTCGTTCTCGGTCGTCGGCGGTCCTCAACGTACCAGACCGTACGCCTCCGGCCGCCTCCTCCCTCGGGCCTCGTGATGCTCGTCATTTGGCCCGGCACCCCAGCCGTGGCTTGTGCAGGAGGGCCAATTTGCTGAAGGCCCCCTAATGCGACTCAAGCCATCCGGCCCACCGCCGAGAGAGGGTCGTGCCGCGGGTCCTGTCGCCGGCGTGCCCCCTGCGCGTCCGGGCGTCGTCACCCGCTCGGCCCCTTCCGCAATGCGGGGCATTGCGAAAGGAGGCCGAGGGGGTCCCACTCCGCCCGGCCGCTCGGAGGCAGCCGCCGGCGCCACCCGCGGCTCGGCGGCAATCCTCGGTGCACCTCGTTGGCCCGGCACGAGGCGGGAACCGCGGGGGGGAAGCCGGAGTTGTGGAGGGTAGGCGCCGGGAGCGCCCGCCGGATTTTCCCGGCCGGGGCACGGCTCCCGAGCGGAGCGAACGCAGCGAAAGGAGGAGAGGCATGCGGCGGTTGACAGCGGTGGTGGTGGTGGCGCTGGCGGTGCTCCTGGTCGCGGGACCCGCGCTGGCCTTCCAGTGCCCGAAGCTTCAGAAGGAGGCGGCGGAGGCGATCGCGAAGGCCGAGGGGGCCGTGATGAAGATCGCCGACGCCAAGGCCAAGGCGGCGGGCCAGGCGATGGTGAACGTGGCCAAGGAACTGAACAAGGCCTCGGAGGCCAGCCACAAGAAGGCCGTAGACACCAAGGATGCGAACCTGCACTACCGGGCGGAGGCGGAGGCGAAGGCGGCCAAGGCCCTGGCCGGCATGGCCGGGATGTAGGGCGCGGCTCGAGCCGGTAGAGGCCCGGGGGCATTTCCCCCGGGCCTTTTTCGCATCGGCCCCTCCCGACCTTGAGTGCGCCCGGGGGGCGTGATAGGGTCCTCCCTGATGTTCGACGGTCCGGTTCACCCGCCGCTGGTCCACTTCGCCCTGGCCGCAGCCGTGGGAGCGTCCTGCTTCGAAGGGCTGGGCCTCCTCCTCGGGCGCCCCCCCTTCCGCCAGACGGGCGGCCACCTCCTGGCGCTGGTGCCCTTCCTCCTGGCCGCGGCCATCGCGGCCGGCCTCTACGACGCCGACCCGATTCCGCTCACGGGGGAGAGGGGCGCCCTCATCGTCCTCCATCGGAACCTGGGCCTCGGGACGGGGGCCACGTACCTGGTGGCCTGGCTAATCCACTGGGTGGGGCGGCGGCGGTTTGCCGGGCGAGACGTCCCCCGCCCGCTCCTCGTCCTGTACGGCCTGCTCCTCCTCGCCGGCCTGGGTCTGATCCTGGTGACGGGCTACTACGGAGGGGAGCTGGTGTTCACGGAGGGGGTGAACGTGGGATGAGGCTGGGGGGCGGCGGGGGTCTGCCTCATCGGGCGCGTCGTCGCAGGGGGGGGCAACGATCGACGTCCGTCCTGGTCGCCGAATGGCCAGACATCATCTTGTCAGCTATTCGCCCTGAACGAAGAAGCAAACCCTCCTGAGGAGAGGCCGCCGGCTGGGGCGATCGATGTGGTGCGCGTGCCGGGGCGGACCCTTCCGTGCGCGATTCGCTCTGCGCCCGCTTCACCTCAGTTCGACGTGCCTCGGTCTTCGCGCACTTGCCCGCGGATCTCGCCGCCCGGATGCTTGTCGGTGTGCACGTTGACGTAGGTCTTGCCGGCGCGGATGGCGGCGATCAACTCCGCGAGCTCGCCCGCGGCGATGCCCTGGCCCGTCGGGCCGATCACGTCCGCGGCGGTAAAGGTGCCGCTGAAGGTGCCGGAGTCGGGGGTGCACGCCGGCCTGCCGCCGCCGCCGCAAAAGAAGACAGAGACACCGCCGTTGACGTCCGCCTGGCCCAGGTGGATGTGGGCGGCCAGCGTCGTAGCGCCCTCCAGCCCCTCATAGCTCAGCTCAAAGTCGACGGCGTCCTCGCGGATCGTGGCCGTGAATTCCCCGCTGCCCGTGCTGGAGATGGCCGGCACCTCGTTGAACCCGTGCAGCCGCGCCTTGACCGTCTGGTCGGCCCGGGCGGTGACGGCAGTGCCGATCAGCGCCAGGACCGCGAGCATCGTCGTTGCCTTCATGGGCTCCATGTCGACTCCTCCTCTCGTCTGAGGTTGCTTCGCTCGGTCACTACCCGGAGCTGCGACCTTGTGTCTCCGGCTTGAGGCGCACCTGTTTCCCCACGCCGGGGACGCCAGCCTTGTCCACGACGAAGAGCATGTAGATGCCCGGAACGGCCTGCGACGGGAGCCGCGGCGTGTGGACCCTCAGCCCTCCTTTGTGGGGATCGCCATGGAGCTCGAAGCCGAGCTCGACGTAGCGGTCGCCTCCAGTGAAGCTGTGGGTGTTGTGGTCGCTCCGGATGATCACCACCGACGCGATCTCGTCGGACCGTCCCTCGACCTCGAGCTCGAAATGGTCCTTGTACTTGATGTCGTCGGGCCCCTCCTTGATGACGGGACGGTCGGCCAGGCTGCCGTCCGGCTTGAACAGGTAAGGCGGGAAGAATAGTTGCCCGACGGGAACGCCCTGGTCGGGATCCCCGCGCGGCAGCAGGCCGGCGTACGAGCTCATCATCGGGAACGACGGGTCGTCAGGACGTACCAGGGCTTCCCGGTTCTCCCCGGCGAAGAGCACCATCGCGTCGGGCAGCAGCGTGGCCGTGCCGTGAAGGCCTCGTGAGACGGTCGTCTTGGCGAGCCCTCTCGTGCTTCCGTCGGCCGGGTCGAAGAGCTGGAAGCGGAGACCGTTCCTCTCCTCGAAGGTGGCTCCCTGGGCGAACAGACCATGGCCGATGAGCACCTTCCCGTTGGGGAGCACCACAGCTTTGCTCGTAGTGCTCGGGTGGATGAGATCTCCCGCTTTCCTCCACTGTGGCGACCGGTCGGTGAAATCGATCTCTTCGATGGTTGCGGTCAGGCTCCCGGTGGCGCGGTCCCTCCCTGAAATCATGAGCCACTTGTGCGACACCGTGCGCCCGCTCCGGTCGGTCTTCACCAGGCTGGCGGTGGGGCAGCAGTAGTGCCGGTCTACGGCTGCCTCAGCCAGGAGTGTCCAGTGGTTCTCGCCCGGGACGTCGCGGTTGGGATCCTCGAGCGCCCCCAGAACGTCCAGGCACCAGGTCTTCTTGTCGAAGGGGCCGAAGAACCGGTCGCCTCCCGGGGGGACCGGGTTCTGGACCCTCACGCCGCCCATCGTGCAGACCACCCAGTCGTCCTTTCCAGGGCCGGTTTGGACAACCTCCCCCTGGGGATAGAGCGGGAAGGTCATTCGGGCATTTTCGAGCGCGATGGTCCTGTCCTTCTCGGGATCGTAAATCTCCGGAACAACCTGAGTGACCCTTGTGGCCGTGAAAGCGGCATCGGTTTGAGGAATACCTTGCCGGCCCTTCTCCGCCGCCTGCGGGTCCGGCCCCACCGAGGCGTCTTGATCTGTCCCGGCGAGGATTAGCACGCTGCCATTCGGTAGCGGGAAGGCGCTCGGATACCAGCGCGCATACTTCATGTCGGAGGGGTCCGGCGGCTGCGTGCTTTGGATGTCGCGCTGGTCGCACCCCGGGTAGTTGCGAGCCTCCGGGTCGGTCGCGAAGAGCTGGCGGCCGAACGGGTCTTTATCCCAGTTGTCGCGAGTGCACGGCTTGGCGCGCGGCGCCCAGGTCTCGGTCTCCGGGTCGAAGATGTTGACCTTGAACAGCCCGTTCTGGCTTTGCATGTCGTGGCCGCCAAAGACACAGACCCGCCCGTCGGCCAGCGTCACCCGCGCATTGCAGTAGGTGTTGTAGAAGTTCCCCTTCGAGAACCCTACCTCCTTGAACGCCGCCTGGTTCATGGCGAAGTCGGCCTCGTCCAGCAGGGCCGTATGGAACTTGCCGCTGTTCTTCAGCGCATCGGGGTGGCCGAAGTCGAACAGCAGTTGCCTTTCCATCGTGCGATTCGCCCTGATGCGCGTCGGCACGCTCTGGCTCAGGCCCTGCCGCATCAGATACCCGCCGTAGGTGAGCCTCTGAAACGAGTCGTCGGCTGAGCGATCGAGCCCCAGGCCCAGGAACGGATCGAAGCCGTGGAGGACGTCCCTCAGCGAACTGTTGAACTGGTTTCCTGCGGTTGTGAGTGCCCCCCGTTCGATTGCCCTGTCGACCAGCGCCGGATCGGCCATGTCATTGGGGACGTACTCGGGAAACCTCGCGTGAAACAGGATCTTCGGGTTCGGCGAGTCCTTCTTCCACACGAGACCCATGTGAACCGCTTCGGTGCTCTGCATCGGGATCAAGGGCGAGACCTCGCCACAGACGGAGCGATCGGGGCAATCCGGCTGCTGGGCAAGCCCAACTGGGCTGAGCGTCAGCATGGCCAAACCCCCAACCACGGCGGCCCATCTTACCAGACGCGAGCATGTAAAATCTTGCATGATTCACCCTCCCTGCCCTGAGTTCCCTCGGGCCCGTCTCTGCCTTCGGGTACCACCTCTCGGACCGAGGTCCTTCCGTCAAGGGTGCCGTTGCCGCCAAGATCCTGAATCACGTTGGGAGGGACCGCCGCCATCACGGTCCCGGAAAGCCGCGAGGGGCTAGCTTGATCGAGGGTGCCTGAGGCTTGCTCTACTTCAATAAACAGTCGTCCGAGGCCCTGGGTTCCCGGCCACGGGCGATGCAGATCGGCGCGACGCTTGGGGAACGACGAGTCGGGCCAGGGCGGACATCTTGCGGTGGCAGGACGCGCGCCTCCCCGTTCGGGCTGAGAGCCCGCGGGACGCCGTGGAGGCTCGCGACACAGTTCACGGGATCGGGGGAGAGCGGGTGGGCGTGGACCTCCGACGCCTGAGGGGGCGGGCTTCGAGGTGATCGGGCTAGCTGCGGGCGGGAAGGGTCGAGGTCGAGGCCGCCTGGGCGTGCTGGAAGCGCTGCAGGAGATCGCGGGGCTCCTTGTAGTGCGGGTCAATCTCCAGGGCCCGCTTGGCGCAGCGGATCGCGCCGGTGCTGTCCCCCACCTCCCGCAGGCAGACCGCCTTGTTGAACCAGGCCTGCTTCAGGGCCGGATCGTGCTTCAGGGCCTCGTTGAAGCAGTCAATGGCCTCGCCGTACTTCCGCTTGTTGAAGTAGCAGAGCCCCTTGTTGTTCCAGGCCGTCTTCAGCCAGTGGGGGTCCTTGAGCTCCTTGATGGCCCGCTCCAGGTACCCGATGGCATGGTCGTACTCCGCCATGTGCATCGTCGCCGCCCCCAGCTCCAGCGCGGTCTCGACCTCGGGAGGCAGCGGCGTGCCGGGCCCGGCGCGGCTTCCGGCTGGCTTCGGGAGGGTGCGGAGGCTCTCGGCGCCCGCGGCGAAGTACGGCTCCTGCACGGCGGCGGCCTTCACGGTGAGGCGGGTGAGGATGCTCCGGATGCCGCGCGCGGCGAGCACCTGGTCGAGCCCGGGCTCGTCGGTGTCGCGCAGGAATCGCCGGGCGAGCTCGGCGGTCAGGGCGGCGCCGGCGGGAGGGGGCGTCCCGGGGACCGGCTCCTCGAAGAGGGCATAGGCCAGCGCCGCGGGGGAGGCCGAGGCCAGCCGGACCGCCTCGGGCAGGTCCTGCTCGGGCAGGCGCCCGGAGAAGCGCATCTGGAGATGGCCGAGGAGCCCCTCCCGGATCTGCTGGGAGGCGAAGGGAGAGGCGAGGAAGGTGAACCGGTGCGGCCCCGTCAGGAACTGGCGCGCCAGGTCCAGGAAGACCGGGAACTTGGGGACCAGGGCGTACCGGTCCTGCTTCCGGGGGCGGCGGGGGAGCCGGTGGCAGGAGAGGAGGCCCTCCCGGTGCAGGAGCTGGAAGACCATCAGGACCTCCGCGATCTCCTCCCGCAGGGCAGTGGCCACCGCCTCGGCGTCCAAGGGTTGCAGGGAGAGGAGCCGGAGGAGGATGCTCTCGCGGAGGAGGAGGTCGTAGGGCTTCTTATCCCGGAGGGAGGGCTCGAGGCGCCGGGCCTCCTCGGCCGCCCGCCGGGGGAGCGGCTGCCCCTCCGCCGTCAGGAGGAAGAAGAGCGCCGGCCGCCGGTTCACCAGGACGGTCTGCAGCCAGGAAAACTGCCCCTGCGCGTACAGGAGCGCCCGCGGCCCGAGGGGGAGGGTGCAGTGGGCGCGGACGGCGGCATCCAGGTCCAGCGGGTCCCGCACGCACCCGGCGCGGGCGAGCAGGTGCAGGATCCGCTCCGGGCCGTAGAGGCGGAAGTCCCCCTTCGCCGGATCGGTGAGACGGCTCCACCAGGCCAGGGCGGTCCGGTTGAAGCCGCCCGGGGCCAGCGCCCAGGCGGTCAGGCGCTTGACCCGTCGCCGCTCCCGCCGGAACCGCCGGAAGAAGCGCCGGACTTCCTCGGGACCGACCTCGCGGGCGGGGG
This sequence comes from Candidatus Methylomirabilis sp., assembly GCA_036000645.1. Lineage (NCBI taxonomy): Bacteria > Methylomirabilota (SeqCode) > Methylomirabilia (SeqCode) > Methylomirabilales (SeqCode) > Methylomirabilaceae (SeqCode) > Methylomirabilis (SeqCode) > Methylomirabilis sp. (SeqCode). The sequence goes on along the minus strand of DASYVA010000004.1, from coordinate 4,226 downwards.
CGCGGCCCTCCGCCAGGAGGGGAGCGCCCGTGGCCTTCTCCCTGGCGCGAATGTCCAGGAGCGCGCCGGCGGCGCTCACGGTCAGTCGGGTCTTGGTGGGCACGTACCCGGCGGCATCGAGGAGCAGGCGGGCAAACGCGTCAAAGGCAAGGCCCCGCTCCCGGCGGGAGGGGGCCACGATGCGGACAGGTGTCAGCGATTCCGGATCCTGCGACACGCGATTACTATCCACGCTCTCTCTGTCTCCCCCAACGGTGCGGCGGCTGCGAAGGCCGTGGCGGGCGCGCTCCAGAGAAACAGAACCGGGCTGAGCGTCACCCGGTGCGGCTTCGCGGCTCTCGATTTCGGTAAGTCCTTTTCTAACATGGTGATACGGGACCGTCAAGGAGGAAGTGGCCGGGACGCCCGCGGGGCAGGGTGTCACGGGATTCTCATATCGCGATGCGTTATGTTTCATCATGCGAAAATTATCTAACTTATTGCAGCCGTTGACCCTTTGGCCTGGGGAATGGTAGAGTTCGACGGCGGTTTGAGTGGTGTCCTTCGAGTCCTATAACTTATTAATTATACTACTGTATAAGGACTACCCGACTTCTGCACTGAAGACTGAAGGAGGAAGGCCCGTGGAGGTGATGATCCGTTGCTTCGCCGGGGCGCGCGAGGCGGTGGGGCAGGCCTCGTTCCAGGTGGAGGTTCCAGAGGGGGCGACGGCAGGGGACGTGCTGGCCCACCTGGCGGAGGCTCACCCTCGGCTCCAGCCGATCGCCCGACACCTCCTCCTGTCGGTGAACCGAGAATACGCGGACCGGTCGGTCCCCCTGAAGGCCGGGGACGAGGTCGCCCTGATCCCGCCGGTCAGCGGGGGGGTGGAGGGGCAACTCTTCGAGGTCACCGCGGCCCCCCTGTCGGTGGACGCGGTGGCGGCGAGGGTGGCCCGGCGCTCCTCCGGGGCGATTGCCACCTTCACAGGGGTCGTGCGGGAGCGCTCGCGCGGCCGGCAGGTGGACCACCTGGAGTACGAGGCCTACCCCGAGATGGCCCTGGCCAAGATGCGGGAGATCGCCGCGGAGATCCGAGGCAAGTGGGAAGTGGACGGTGTAGCCATGAGCCACCGGGTGGGGCGGCTTGCCGTCGGGGAGGCGAGCGTCGTGATCGCCGTCGCCGCCCCGCACCGCCAGCAGGCCCTCGAGGCCTGCGCCTATGCCATCGAGCGGCTGAAGGTGACCGTCCCGATCTGGAAGAAGGAGGTCTGGGCCGACGGGTCCGAGTGGGTGGGCCTCGGCTCCTGAACTCCCTTAGTCCGGCGCCAACGAATTGCCCCTGGGATTGCGCTGAGCCGCGGGTGACGACGCCCGGACGCGCAGGGGGCACGCCGGCGACAGGACCCGCGGCAGGACCGTCTGTCAGGAATGGGTCGGATTCGTTGCCCCGGTGCTAGCGGCCTGCTTGGTCTCGCAGCGACTTCAGGGTCTGCTCCAGCCCGCGCATCTGCTCGCCGTACGCAGCCCAGTTCCCCTGCCGGAGCATCTCCTGCGCCCGCGCGAACTGCTCCGCCGCCCGGGCCGTCAGCTCCCGGAGGCCGGCCGGCACCCCCGGCGCCCGGTCCATCGGGGGCGCCCCGGGCGCGGACGGCCGCGCCGCCGCGACCGCCGGCCCGCGGCCCGGTCCGCCGAAGAGGCGGGCGAGCGAGCCCTCCAGCGTCTCCTCCATGGCGATCTGGCTCCCGAAGGCCGCGATGACCCGCTTGAGTTCGGGGAGCGAGCCCCGCTCGGAGGCCGCGAGGTACAGCGGCTGCACGTACAGGAGCGAGGTCTCCACCGGGATCGCCAGGAGGGACCCCCGGATCACCTGGGAGCCCTGTTGGTTCCAGAGCGCGAGCTGCTGAGAGATGTAGGCGTCCTGGTTGATCCGGGCATCGATCTGCTTCGGGCCGTACACCAGCTTCTGCTTCGGGAAGGTGTAGACGATGAGCGTCCCGTAGTGGGGGGCGTCGGCGCGCGCCGCCAGCCAGGCCGACATGTTGTCCCGCCGGGCCGGGGTGAAGGGGATGAGGAGGATGTACTCTTCCTTCGGCTCCCCGGGGAGGCGCATGATCGTGTAGTAGGGCTCCATCGGGACCTCCCGCGCCTCCCCCCCCCGGCGCGGGATGTTCCACACGTCCTCCTTGTTGTAGAAGACCTGCGGGTTCTGCATGTGGTAGGTGGCGTACATGCGGGCCTGAATGCCGAAGAGGCCGGTGGGGTACCGCAGGTGGGCGCGCAGCTCCTCCGGCATGGCGCTCAGCGGCTGGAGGAGGCCGGGGAAGGCGGCCCCGTAGGCCTGGATGAGGGGGTCGCCGGGCTCGCTCACATAGAAGTGGACCGTCCCGTGGTACGCGTCCACGGTGACCTTCACCGCATTCCGGATGTAGTTGCCGATGCGAGGGGTCGGCTCCGAGTAGGGGAAGTGGTCGGTGGCCGTATAGGCGTCGATGAGCCAGACGAGGCGGCCGTCCTTGGTCAGGACCAGGTAGGGGTCGGTCTCGAACCGCAGGAACGGGGCGATCTTCCGGACCCGGTCGTCAATCCGCCGGTGCATCAGGATCCGGCTCTCGCGCTGGAGGTTCTCGTTCAGCGGGATCCGGATGGTGCCGAAGCGGGCCGCGAAGAGGGCCCTACGCCAGACGGGGCCGATGGGGATGCCGCCGCTCCCGGCGTAGGTGGTGTAGGCGTTGTCCTCCCCCGCCGGATAATCGACCTCCTTTGCGGTCGTCTTCACGAAAATGTACTCGTTGCTCAGCTCGCCGTAGTAGATTTCGGGCCGGGTCACCTTCAGGGGACCGGTGGAGGCGGGCGGGATGTCCTGGATGTAGAACTCCGGAAGCCCCTCCCGGCTGATCCGGGCGACCGGCCCCATGACGATCCCGTACCCGTGGGTGAAGGCGAAGTGCTCGTTGATCCAGTTCCGGTTCGGGAGATGGTCGTAGGAGAGCTCCCGGGGGGAGAGCATCGTCTGCTGGTAGCGCCCGTCAATGACGTACCGGTCGTTGTCCACGTCCACGAACTTGTAGTAGGTCCGGATCTCCTGGAGCTGGCCGTAGGTGGCCAGGAGCGGCCGGTGGTCCCAGAGGCGAATGTTGTCGATGGTCAGGCGGTTGCGCTGCAGATCCTCCCACCGCAGGGTCTCCTCGGCCGGGAACTCCACCTCGCGGACCTTGTCCAGCCCGTAGGCCAGCCGGGTGAGCCGGATGTTGTGCAGGATGTACGGGGTCTCGACGGCGATCTCGTTCGGGACGACCCGGATCCGCTGCAGGAGGGCCGGGTAGACGCCTTGGCCCACCACGGTCGCGGCCACCAGGGCGATGAGGCCGGTGGCCAGCCACCGGATGCCGGGACGGTAGAGGTGGACGACACACAGGGCCGCGCAGACGAGGCTCAGGACGATCAGGAGCATGAGGGCCGGACGGACCGCGTGGACGTCGGCGTACGATGCGCCGAAGACCACTCCCCGGGGGGAGAAGAGGAGCTCGTACAGGTCGAGTTGGAACCCGGCCGCCTTCACGGTGAGGAGGGCTGCCCCGAGGAGCAGGAGGTGGCCGCGGGCCCACCGGCTCAGCCGGGGGCCGCGGGAGGTGAGCTGGATCCCCCGGAAGAGGAGATAGGTCAGCACGGTGAGGAGCGCGGTAACCCCCAGCAGGACCATCACCCATCCGTAGAGGGTGTTCAGGAAGGGGAGGGTGAAGACATAGAAGCCGACGTCCTTCTCGAAGAGGGGATCGGTGATCCCGAAGGTGGTCCGGTAGCGGAACCGCAGGAAGGTGTCCCATTGGGTGGCGGCCTGGAGCCCGGCGAAGACGCTCAGCACCAGCACGCCGGGGAGGAGGAAGCGGCGGACGAGGGGCTCGACGATGAAGCGGCTGGGGAGCCCGAGATGGTCCTCGAGCTCGATGAGCACGTCGGTGGCGGGGGAGCGGCTGGCCAGGTACAGGTTCCCGTAGAGGGACACGAAGAAAGCGCTCCCCAGGAGGAGTCCCAGGATCGCCTTTGCGGTCAGGAGGCGGACGAAGACCGCCCGGTACCCCACCTCCCCGTACCAGAGCCAGTCGGTGAGCAGCGCGACGATCTGGGCCGAGAGGAGAAAGGCCGTGACGACCAGGAGGACCAGGATCAGCCGGAAGGGGACGCGCAAGGGCATCGGGAAATCCTTTGGTTGTATAGCCGGCGACGGATGTCGAGCCCGCCGGTCAG
>DASYVA010000003.1 GCA_036000645.1 Candidatus Methylomirabilis sp. | reverse complement strand
GCCAGGGACTCCCAGCGCACATCGCCCTCGGGATCGAGGCCGAAGGCCGCCACCACCCGCTGTGCCTTGGCTCGGGCTTGCCCGCCCCCTTCAATGACCCCCACACGCTTCCCCCTGAGGTCGCCAATGGCCCGGACCGGCGAGAGCGCCGGGACCACGAGATGGAGGTATTCGGGGGCGACGGCCGCCAGGGCGCGAAGCGGGGTCATCAGACTGGCATAGGGGCCTATTCCCCGGAGCCCCTGGTACGCGTCCTCCGCCCGGAGCAGCGCCAGGTCCAATTGGCGGCTCTTCACCAGGCTCAGCAACGTTCGGGGGTTCTCGCTGCGCGCCGCCGTGGCCTTCAAGTCGGGCCGGCGGACGGCAAGATGGCGGGCCAACCGCGCTCCCAGGGGGAACGACCCGGTGTCCGCGCGATCGGTCACGATCACAGTATGGCGGGCCCGGTACTGAGACCACTTGCGGTAGGGGGAGTGGCCCGTCAACAGCACAGCGCCCGCCCCCAGGGCGCCCGTCAGGAACATCCGCCGATGCATGAGAGGTTAGCCCTCAGCCTTCGCTGGGCGAGAGGGGCTAGGGCGTCCCGTTAATCATCACCGTCATCCTTCTTATCCTTGAAGACCTCCAGCGGGAGGATTGCCGATACGGCGAAGTTTGGGACATCCACCAAGTTCCCGATCCGTAGATCTACGGCCACGCTCGAGAGGATGTACGCCTGGTGGGGCGTGAGCCCACTGACCTCCACGAGATGGGCGATCATCTTCCGCAGCGCATCGCGCGCGGCCAGGGTCAGATCTTCGGACAGGTTCTCCAGCGGAGTCACCTCGGCCAGGTCGGCATGAGCGCTCTGCGGGGGCACCTCGCCGGCATCCTTCAGCGGGTAGCCGACGGTGGCGAAGAACTTATCCGGCGCCAGCTTCTTTAGCTGCGCCCCTCCCTCGAAGGCCGGACGATTATGTAGGAGGAACGCCTGGCCCTTGCGAAGGCCCACCTTCACGGTGACGACCGCGTTCATCTCGATGGCGGTGCCGGAGACCTCTCCATCCCCTTGGGCGTAATGAACGTCGCCGATCGAGAGGAGACAGCCCGGGACGAAGCAGGGGAACAGGAGCCGCGTGCCACCGACCATTCCCTTCACGTCCATGTTGCCGCCGTTCTCGCGTGGAGGGATGGTGCGGAGGCAGTCGGCCGCGGCCGGCCCGCCGGATCCACAAACGCTCGCGGGAGCCGCGTTCGTCGTGTCCGGCAGCAGGACGAAGCCGCCCGCATCGGCAAGCGCGGCCTCCCGGGCCTTGATCGTGGCGACGAGGGCGTCATCCGGCGCGACGCCGATGGTGCCGGGGAAGCCGTTGAACGGGATCCGGATGCCGGGCATGTCAGAAGAGGTGGCCGCGGCCTGCGTCAACTTCCAGCGCGCGATGTCCGGGAGCGTGAACAGGTCGCGGAGGAACCCGAAGCCCGGGAAGAGGACCGTGTAGCCGAAGCGATCGGGGCCGGGCCCAATAGTGACGACCGTGACCTCAAGGATGTCCCCAGGCTCGCCGCCGTTCACGAACAGGGGGCCCGTCAGAGGGTGGATCCGGCTCGCATCCGCCCCGGCGACGTCGGCCGGGATGGTGCCGAAGCTGAACTGGTTATCAAAGGCGTCACGCGTCTCGAAGACGACCGAATCGCCCGGATCCGCGGACGCCACCGGGGAAATGTCGGGATGGAAGCGATTGTGACAGTTGGGATCCAGAACGCACTGGACGGGGACACCATTGGCGTCCCGGATGATCGGAATGCGGAGGACCTTCGCCGCGGCCGTTTCGGCCAAGAAAAACCAGGCTCCGAGCAGGATCAACGCCAGGACCTTACCGCTCCACGATTGCATGATCCCCCTCCATTCTCCCTCCCCAGAGGAATAAGGAACCTGAATCTTGGCCACGCGGGAGGACGGCAGTCACCCAGAAGAAAAAAGCCTCCGGAGGTGTCGCGCACCCGAGAAGGCGCACCAGTTCGCGGGGGGCCACCGGGTGTGGGGGCCAGCTATACGAGCCACGGGGAAATCCGTCCTTCGGGAGACCCGAGTGGATCCTCCGTCATGGCGGTTTGCTTCGGTGATCTACACACCAGCCTGGAGTGCCGGCACGGAAGACCCTCCTTATACCCGGCACTTATACCCACTGTCAAGCGCAGACCCTCAGCCCCTAAGCGCCAGGATGTGGAGCATGTCCTTCACGCTGAGGTAGCCAACCAGCCGCCCTCCCCTCTCCACCACCGCCATCCGGCCGACCGGGTTCTGCGACAGGCGGGCGAAGGCGTCCAGGACCGCTTCCCCTGGCCCCGCCTGAAGGTCGGGGCCGAACGGGAGCATCGCCTCGCGCACCTGGACCTCTCCCCACCGCTCCCGCGGGTAATCGCGCAGGTGCTTCAGGGCCACGATCCCGACCACCTGTCCCCCGTCCAGGACCGGAAACGAGGTGAAGTGGTGCCGCCAGAAGAGGTCCTCGGCCAGCCGGGCCAGCGTGAGGTCCGGGCCCACCGTCACCACGTCCGGGGCCATCACATCCCCCACCCGGATCCCCTGAAGGGCCTGGCGCCAGGCCACCTGCTGGACGCTGGCCTCCGCCGCCTGCTTCAGGAACACCCCGATGAAGAGGTAGTAGATGCCCTGGAACGGATTCCCCCCGGCGAAGCTCAGGACCCCGAGGAGCATGAGGGTGTAGGCAAAGCCGCTCCCGATCGCCCCCGTCACCCGCGTCGCCTGCTGCAGATCGTCCTTCCACCACCAGAGCAGGGCCCGCAGAATCCGACCCCCGTCCAGCGGAAACCCCGGGACCAGGTTGAACGCTCCCAGCAGACCGTTCACGAGCCGGAGGTAGGCCAGGAGCGCCACGGCCGGCGCCGGCCAGCCCGGGCCGCGGAGGAGGAGATCGCTCACCAGCGCCAGGGCGAAGGAGACGGCCGGCCCCGCCACCGCGATCCGGAACTCCACTCCCGGCGAGTCCGCCTCCCGGGCCAGCTTGGCCACTCCCCCGAAGACGTGCAGGGTGATCCCCCGGATGGCGATCCCGTTCCGTTGCGCCACCACCGAGTGGCCGAGCTCGTGGAGGAGCACCGAGGCGAAGAGGGCCAGGGCCGAGAGGATTCCGAGCACCCAGTAGGTCGTCGGGGCGAGCCCCGGCACCTGCTCCGGGAAGTACTGGCTGGCCAGGCTCCAGGCCACCAGGGCGACGATGAGGAACCAGGAGTAGTTGATCTCGATCGGGATGCCCCGGATCGCGAAAATGCGACGGCCCTTGGTGATCATCCCCCCTCCCCTGCCCTGCTCGATTCGGGCGTGTCCCCCGGCTCCACCACCGGCGCGGCCTCCGGCGCTCCCCCCGGCCTCCGCAGGATGCGGCCGGCCGGACCCAGCACCCCCCCGGAGACTACGATTTTCATGGCCTCCTCCACCGAGAGGTCCAGGGGGATGAGGTCCCGGCGGGGGACCAGCAGGAAAAACCCGGTGGTGGGGTTCGGCGTGGTGGGCAAGAACACACCCACCAGTTCATCCTCTCCGGCTCCCGCCGGACCCGTCAGCCTCCAGCCGCGCCGGTCCGTGAGAAAGACGACGGCGTAACTTCCCGCCTGAGGATAGGGCGCGAGCGCGACCGTCTGGGTCCGCCTGTCGGCCCGGAGGAACAGGTCCAGGAGCTGGCGGATGGGGCCGTAGATGGCCCGGATCACGGGGAGGCGCGAGAAGGTCCCCTCGAGGCGCAGGAAGAGGCGGCGGCCGAAGAGGGCGACCATCCCCCCCACGGCGGTCACGCCCACGGCGGTCACGAGCACACTCAGGATCGTGGCCAGAATGGGGGCCAGCCCGGGGCTTACGACGGGGCTCAGGGCGTAGGTGAGGAGGGGGGCCAGCGGCCCGACCACCAGCCGGAGGAAGAGCCAGAGGATGTAGAGCGTGAGGACGGCCGGCAGGACCAGGATGAGGCCCGTGAAGAACCAGGTGCGGAGCCGGTGGCGGAGCCCCCCGGGCGTTGTCTGGACCGCCTCCCGGACCTGGCTCCACTTCCCCATCGCCTCCCCCCGTCCCCGCAAAGCGAAGACGCCCCGCCGCCTGCGTGGGGGGCGCCTTGGCCACGGCCGCCGGGCTGCGGGGCCGTGCGTCCCGGGCTCCCGTCAGCCTAGCGCGACGGGCCCGTCGGGGCAAGGGGGAAGGCCTGGGTCCCGCGGGGCGAGAGGCCCCCGCAGGGTCAGGCGGGCAGGTTGACGACGATGGACTTGAGCTCCATGTACTCTTCGAGACCTTCCCGACCCCCTTCCCGGCCGAGGCCGCTCTGCTTGAAGCCGCCGAAGGGGATCTCATGGGTGTAGCCGGCGGCATCGTTGACCCCGACCAGGCCGTACTCCAGCGCCTCGGCCACCCGCACGACCCGGCCCAGGTCCCGGGTGTAGAGGTAGGCTGCCAGGCCGAACACGGTGTCATTGGCCCGCTGGATCAGCTCCGCCTCGGTCTTGAAGGTGAGGACCGGGGCCACGGGGCCGAAGATCTCCTCCTGGCACACCGGCCAGTCGTCTTGCACGCGCGTGAGGACCGTCGGGGCGTAGAAGTACCCCTTGGCCAGAGGCCCCTCGCTCAGCGGCCCGCCGCCCGCCAGCAGGGTCGCCCCTCGGACCACCGCATCCTCGACCAGGTGGTGGACCCTCTTCCGGGCCTCCTCGTTGATGAGCGGCCCGACTTGCATCCCGGGCTCGAAGCCGGGGCCGACCTTCAGCGCTTTCACCTTCTCGACGAAGGCGGGAATGAACCGATCTGCGATGGTCTCCTGCACGTAGATCCGGTTCGCGCAGATACAGGACTGCCCCCCGACCCGGAGGTACTTGATGGCGACCGCCCCCTCGACGGCGGCCCCCAGGTCCGCGTCCGCGAACACGATGAAGGGGGCGTTGCCCCCCAGCTCGAAGGAGATTCGCTTGATCTGCTTGGCCGCCTTCTCCATGAGGACCTTCCCCACCTCGGTCGAGCCGGTAAAGCCGATCTTCTTGACCAGGGGGTGATTGAGCAGTTCCTCGGCGATGGGCGCGGAGGCGGCTCCGGTGACCACATTGAGGACACCGGGCGGCAGCCCGGCGTCGTGGCAGGCCCGGGCGATGGCCAGGGCCGTCATAGGCGTCGCCGAGGCCGGCTTCAGGACCACGGGGCACCCCGCGGCCATGGCCGGCGCGATCTTGCGGGTGATCATGTTGGCAGGAAAGTTCCAGGGCGTGATGGCGCCCACGACCCCCACCGGCTGCCCGACCACCCAGAACCGCTTGTTCGGGAAGGGCGAGGGGACGATCTCCCCGTACGCGCGGCGCGCCTCCTCGGCGAACCAGCCGAAGTAGCCCAGGGAGAAGCCGACCTCTCCTTTGGCTTCGGCGAAGGGCTTGCCGTTTTCGAGAACCACCAGCCTCGCGATCTCGTCGACCCGCTCCTGCAGGAGGGCCTGGACCTTCCGGAGGAGCTCCCCCCGCTGCTTCGCCGGCGTGGCCGCCCATCCCGCGAAGGCCCGGTGGGCCGCTTCGATGGCTCTGCGGGTCTCGGCGCCGCGGCCATCGGCGATGTCGGCCACATGGGCTCCCGTCGCCGGGTCCCGCACCGCGAAGGTCCGGCCGCCGTGAGCGTCTACCCACTTCCCCTCGATATACATCTGGTACGCCTGCGGTCCCATGGGCACCTCCCCCAGCGAGAAGTGTGCGTCACTCAATGTTTTCGGTATATGAAAATTTCTCCCGTAAGATGGGATGCAGGTGGAATATATGTCTGGACGGTCTGTGTGTCAAATGTGTCCCATCTAGGGAAACCCCCTGCATGGAGGAGTGGCGACGCTTCCGGAGGGGGGAGAGGTCAGATCCTGGAGAGGTCCCGGGATGCGGAGGCGCCCGGGTGAGGCGTGCGAAGATCAGCCTGGGGCCCCTCGGGGGGAGTCCCCGGCTGGGGGAGGGCGGCGCCCCCTGCCCGCTCCCTGGCCAGGCGGCGCATCCGGTCCCAGAGCCGGATGCCCAGGAGCAGGGCGAGGATCCCCACGTACAGATAGGGGTCGTTCATCCCGACCTTGGCCAGCCACACGTAGTGCAGGACGCCCAGGATACCGGCCACGTAGACCAGCCGGTGGAGCCGCCGCCAGCTCCGCGCCCCGAGGCGCTTGACCATGCGGGCCGTGGACGTGGCGGCCAGCGGGGTGAGCACGGTCAGCGCGAGGACCCCCACCGTAATGTAGGGGCGCT
>DASYVA010000002.1 GCA_036000645.1 Candidatus Methylomirabilis sp. | reverse complement strand
TCGCAGACCGCCTGGACCGGGGGCTGCAGCAGCCCCCGCCGCTCTCGGCCACCTCCGAGGAAGATACCGAGTGACCGGCATCGACTTCGTCATCGTCACCGGGATGTCGGGGGCCGGCAAGAGCCAGGCGGCCAAGGGGTTGGAGGATCTGGGCTACTTCTGCGTGGACAACCTCCCGGCCGCGCTGATCCCTACCTTCGCCACGCTGTGCGCCAGCTCGGAGCGGCGGATCGAGCGGGTGGCCCTCGTCATCGACGTCCGCGAGGGCCAGTTCCTGGACGCGGCGCTGGGCGCGCTGCGCGCCCTGCGGGAGGCCGGGCACCGGGTCCGCATCCTCTTCCTCGAGGCGGACGACGCGAGCCTGCTGCGCCGCTTCAGCGAGACGCGCCGCCCCCACCCGCTCGCCCCGTCGGGTTCGGTGGTCGAGGGGATCGGGCGGGAGCGGGAGCGCCTCGCCCCCCTGAAGGCGGAGGCGGACCTGGTTCTGAATACGGGCCCGCTCACGCCCCACGAGCTCCGGCAGTATATGGTCCAGACCTTCGGGGAGCAGCCCGGGGGGACCGGGACCGCGGTCGCCCTCGTCTCCTTCGGGTACCGGTACGGGCTCCCTCTGGACGCCGATCTGGTCTTCGACCTCCGCTGCCTCCCGAACCCCAACTTCGTCCCGGCCCTCAGGCCCCTGACGGGGACCGATCCGGCCGTCGCCGCCTACCTGCAGGGCCAACCGGAGGTGAAGGAGTTCCTGGACCGCCTGCTCGCGTTCCTCCAGTTCGCCCTCCCCTGCTACGTGGGTGAGGGGAAGGCGTACCTCACGGTGGCACTGGGGTGCACGGGTGGCCGCCACCGGGCCCCCTACGCGGCCGAGGTGGTGGCGGGACAGCTGCGGACCCTCGGATACCCGGTGACCCTCCGGCACCGCGACATGGAGCGGGCCTAGGCGTCTCCGCAGGATGGGACCATGGTCGGGGTAGTCATCGTGACCCACGGGCAGGTCGGCCTGGAGATGCTCCGGACGGCGCAGGAGATCGTGGGGCGGATCGAGCGGGCCGAGGCCGTCACGATCGAGGCTGCCGAGAAGATCGAGCGGGCGCGCGCCAAGATCGAGGCGGCGATCAAGCGCGTCAGTGCCGGCGCGGGTGTCCTGATCCTGACCGACATGTTCGGCGGGACCCCCAGCAACCTGGGACTGTCCTTCCTGGACAAGGGGGCGCTCGAGGTGGTGACGGGGGTCAATCTCCCGATGCTGATCAAGCTCCCCGCTCTTCGAGAGGGGACGGCGCTCCGCGAGCTGGCCGACCGCCTGAGCACGTACGGCCAGAAGAACATCCTGGTCGCCAGCGAGTTTTTGGCCCGCAAGGCCACTGGGTCGGCCGGCCCCGCCTGAGCCCCGCCCGTCGCACGCTTCCCCCCCTGTCCCTCCGGCGTCCACGGCGCCGGTGTGCGCGGCGCCGCCGGGGGTCGGGCCGCGGCCGGGAACGGGGGGGAGGCCCAGCGCCGGGGAGGGGAGAGGGTGAGCCGCGAGGTGGTCCGGGAGGTGGAGATCCGGAATCGGCTGGGGCTCCACGCCCGGGCGGCGGCCGCCTTCGTGCAGGTGGCCGGGCGCTACCGGGCGGAGGTGACCGTGGAGCTCGACAACGCGGCCGTGGACGGGAAGAGCCTGCTCGGCCTCCTCACGCTCGGGGCGTCGCAGGGGAAGCGGATCCGCCTCCGGGGGCGCGGGGAGATGGCGGAGGAGCTGGTCGCCGCGCTGGCCGCCCTCGTGGAGGGGCGGTTCGGGGAGAAGGAGTGATGGGCGGGCCGCTCGAGGGGCTCCGCGTCCTGGACCTCTCCCGGGTCCTGGCCGGCCCGTTCTGCTCCATGCTCCTCGGCGACCTCGGGGCCGACGTGCTCAAGGTCGAGCAGCCCGGCGTCGGGGACGAAACCCGCTCGTGGGGTCCCCCCTTCCACAAGGGGGAGAGCGCCTACTTCCTCGCCATCAACCGGAACAAGCGAAGCCTGACCCTGAACCTGAAGGAACCCCGGGGCCTCGCCCTCCTGGCCCGACTGACCCAGGCCTCGGACATCCTCATCCAGAACTTCCGACCGGGGACCCTCGCGCGGCTGGGGCTCGGCTACCCGGAGGCGGCCCGGCTGAACGGGCGCCTCATCTACGCCTCCCTCACCGCCTACGGGTCGACCGGACCCGGGGCGGCCAGGCCCGGCTACGACTTCATCGCCCAGGGAGTCGGGGGCCTCATGAGCATCACCGGGTGGCCGGACGGGCCCCCCACGAAGGTGGGGGTGGCGGTGGTGGATGTGGTGGCGGGCCTGCTCCTGACCGGACTGATCCTGGCGGCCCTGCATCGGCGCGACCGGACGGGGCGGGGGGAGGAGATCGAGACCTCCCTGCTCCAGGCGGCCGTCGCCCTGCTCATCAATGTGGCCGGGAATTATCTGGTCTCGGGCGAGGTGCCGGGGCGCTGGGGGAACGCGCACCC
>DASYVA010000001.1 GCA_036000645.1 Candidatus Methylomirabilis sp. | reverse complement strand
GCCCGGGCCTTCTGGGCCGCCACCTGGGCCGTCTGCTTCACCTCGTCCACGGTCGTGGAGGTCTCCTGGACCGCCGTGGCCTCCTCGGCCGTCCCGGAGGCCTGCTGCGTCGTGGCGGCGAGGATTTCAGCGGAGGCGGAGGCGAGCGTCGTGATCGTGCTGCGCAGAGGACCGGTGATGGAGCGCGTCACCCCCCAGGCGATGCCGGCGCCGCCCGCGAGCGCGATGCCCGCCGCGAAAACCATTGCCCAGAAGGCCCGGGACGCCGCGCCGAGGGCCGACGCCGTGATGTCCTTCGTGCGAGTCCTCTCGGTAGCCACGAGGCGGCGGACCAGGTCGCGCTCCTGATCGCGTGCCGGTACGACCCGCCTGTTCAAGATCTGGATCGCTTCGGCCTCACGGCCGGCCTTGGTTGCCGCGATCGCAGCGCTGGACGCCTCGTCCCAGGCGCTCAGCAGGCCGAGCGCCTCTTCCCAACCCTTTCTCGCCTCCGCGGTGGCGCTCGTCTCCCGAAGCCGCGTCATCCCCTCGCGGGCTTCGCCGATCTGCCTCTCCCTGTCCGTGAGGAGTCGCTCTTCGCGCTCGCGGAGGTAGCGGAGGAAGGACGCCATCGCGCGGTCGGAGTCCCCCCTTGCCTCCAGGGCCGCCTCGATGCCCTGTTCCCGTTGGTGGATCACCGTCCCGAACGTCTCGGCGGTCCGGGAGAGCGCATACGTGCCCACCCCCGTCACCAGCAGGAGGAGCAAGAGAAGGACCGTGTATCCGACGGTAATCCGCTGCCCGACTGTCCATCGCATCTGGCGGCCCCTTCTCCTTGCGGGGGGTCAGCTCCCCCCGTTGTTGACCATGATCCGCGGATCCTGGGCCAGCGCTTCCACGTCCAGCACGGCAACCATCGTTCCCGTAACGCCCTTGCAAAGGGCCTGGCGATCCCCGGTGAGGCTCACCGGAGGTGGCGCCACGTCGTGGGCGGCAACCTGGGTTGTTCCCACCAGGGCCTCAGCCAGGATTCCGAACGTCATCCCTCCGGCTTCCACCGCCACGACCCGGCCCCCGGGAGGAACCCCCTGACCCTGCAGCTCCAGCAGCCTCCGGAGATCCAGAATGGGAAGGATCCGTCCCCGGTGGTTCATCACCCCGAGGATGAGGGGCGGTGTGCACGGCACCGGCGTCAGCTCCCGGAGAGACATCGTCTCCAGCACGTGCTCCGTCTCGATCCCGTAGCGCTCCCCCGCGAGAGAGAAGACCAAGAGGTCCAGCATGGCGGTGGCGGTCGGAGCCGAGTCCAGGGGTCGCGCCAGCGCCTGCGCCCTGTCCTCCAAGATTTGCTTGACCGTTTCTGGGGAACGCTCCCCGCCGGCCTCGAGGGCCTGGCGGATCTGCTCCAAGGAGACGTAGGCCTGCTCCCAGCTGATCGCCCGCCGCGGTGCTTCCATCACCGGACCTCGAGGTACGCCCGGGCCATCTCCAGGAGGCGGCCCGCCGTCAGGCCGTCGCTGCCGGGGACTGGCTCATCGGGCGGCGCCGGACGTAAGAGGCGCACCACGGTCTCCATGGACCGCTGTCCCTGCATGCGCTTCGCCTGGCGGAGCAGGAGGCTTCCCTGGAGAAAGTGGGCGGGAGCGAACTCCGGGGCCAGGTAGATGGCCCGGCGAAGTGCTTCCAGGGCGGCGGAGACTTCCCCCTGCTCCTGGCAGATCGCGGCCAGCAGGAAGTGCGCCTCCGGGTTGAGCCGATCCCGCCCCACTGCGGCCTGACAGAGATGGCGGGCCTGCTCCAGGTCGCCCCGGTCTGCCAGGGTGCGGGCTCGCCGGAGGAGAGTAGC